>NZ_CABTJS010000196.1:0-3012 GCF_902485085.1 uncultured Kluyvera sp. | reverse complement strand
TCCTCCGACACCCGTAATGTTAGTACAGTTGTGCGCACAAGCAACACACATATTTATATAATAAAAACCCACTAAAAACATTGACTTATATACAATGATCATGTCGGATAGAAAAAAACGAAGAAGGATGATGATCGATCAGTGAAGATCAGTTAAAATACAAACAAGAGAAAAAAGGAGGATGTATGGGATTCATAAGCCAGCTTTCAAAAACAAAAATATCAACACGCCGGGGATCTGCTAGTCAGATAACAGTGACCCAATCATTCAAGCCTTCAACGTCAGCAGAAGAGCTTTCCATCAGGATCTCGACTGAATGCCTCAACAACATAAGCTTGAAAATCGGAGATAAGGTTGACGTACTTTATGATGCAGATAGCGATACATGGATGATAAAAAAAGAGGCGGAAGGCTATAAAATATCCGGAAAACCGGATGCTCCGACAGGACTGATCCGCTACACACTGAAAGAAGGCCACAAGAAATTTACCAGTACCCGGGAATCACTTCCGGTTAAAAAAGATAGTAATGACGACACCATCGTATTCATGGGTGACAAGATGACGTTTAAGCTGAAGGAAAGCGAATGATGGCAAGCAATCTCATTTGGGAAGAAGAAGCTATTGATGATCGGGCTGACTACTTCGAATGGCTTTATCAGCAGAATCCAAAAGCTGCTGAAGATGCAGATCAGTACATAGAAGACACAGTTGACTTACTAATAGAGAATCCATTTCTCGGCAAAGATAGTGAAATAGTGTCTGGCGTGAGAGTTCTCATCATCAAGGGCCTATCGTTAAATGTGTACTATCAAGAAGGCCATGGAACAGTAAAAGTTCTACGAGTTCTCCATCAATCACGAAACATAGCAAAACTCATTTAAGGCAACGCAACCTGCCTCAGCGAGGGAGAAAGAAGCAACTCAAAAAATGTTTTAACAATGTATTTTGTTTTCTAGACAGAAGACAGAGCCAGTCTACGCCCTTATAAATTAGGCAAACAGCTCAAATCCTAAGGAAAAAGTTCATTCAAGTAGAGACCTTTTTCCTTAGGATATACGTATTTACCATAACATCTCTTGGGCGCACCCTCTGAAAGGCCCTCAGCGTCACTCTGCAACGAGTTAGCCATTTCCAGCACCTTTCCTGGCCATAACCCTGAAAAACGCACCTGATGATTTCTGCGCGTCTGCATGGCTATGCACGGAAGTGAATGGAGGATAGTTTCGCACGGATGTTGTAACCAGATGCTCATTTCCAGCACAGAACTCTCTAGATAACGGTGAGCGGGTGCGCAGTTTACTGTGCGACCGTGAGGCGTTGGGCAAGCCGCCAGGCGCGGCAGGAATATCGCCAAAGGGGTCGGATTTAACGAGGAGTGGGACCGTAGTTCCTGGCGGGTGTCGGGCGGAGCCTGACCAGGAGGATTTGGCGTGCCGGCGGTACTCCAAAAACACATCGTGTCCCGCTGTTTTGTGGCGCCGGCGCAGCTGGCTGTGGTCACAAAACATTTCCTGTCCGCGTCAGTTACTGTTTGCCCGCTTCTGGTGATGGGCCAGTATCTCAGCGCGGCCTTCGTCGTAGGTGATCTCACCGGAAAGAAGCCGCGCTTTTACGGACTCATAGAGCGGCGTTCCGGAAGGATCCATGCCTTCAAGCCTGAGAGATGCTTCAGCCTTGCGGAACCCGGTCAGGCGCAGTTGCAGTGTCCGATCATCAGCCATGGGTTTTCCTTTGAGCAGTCATGCGAATAAGGCAGGCGTAAAGTGGGCCCACTTTACATATCCTGCCCGGATGTTGCCGTTGTACAGCTGTGCAGGGAAAAGTGGAAAACGGCAGGAAAGCGTTGCACCAGAGTGTGTAATCAGAGAGGAAAGTGGTGTACCGAGCGATACGAGCCCTGTTCAGCATTACAGACATTACGCTTCCTCGGTCATTCACTCACTTCGTTCGGTCATGACGCTGCGGCGAGCGTTACCAGCTCAGGCAGAAAGCCATGTAAAAGGTCTGTAGGATTGCCGGTTTTCCATAGGCTTCGCCCTCCTGACGAACATCACAGAAATCTGGCGATTTCCGGTGCTCAAGTCAGAAGGGGCGAAACCCGACAGGACTTAAAGATCCCCACCGTTTCCGATGGGTCGCTCCCTCGTGCGCTCTCCTGTTCCCACCCTGAGGTTTACCCGTTGCAGACCGCCGTAAGGTGGCGTTTTCTCATTCCTACCCGTGCAACTGGGTTCCTTTTAGGTGGTTCGCTCCAAGCTGGGCTGTATGCACGAACTCCCCGTTCAACCCGACTACCACGACTTTCAGGTAACTGTACTCTTGAATCCAACCCTGAAAGGCACGACGAATCGCCACTGGCGGTAGCCATTGGTGACAGGTTTACGGAGCGGAGCAGTGTATATAAGTACACATAGAGTTCTTGAAGAGTTAGCCTAACTACAGCTACACTGGAAGGACAGATTTGGTCGCTGCGCTCCGTTTAAGCCAGTCACCACGGTTCAGAAGTTCCCCAACTTACTGAACCTTGAAAAAACCGCCTCCCCAGGCGGTTTTTTCTTTTCAACGAGATTACGCATATTCAGTATTAGCGTCAATATACAGGCTAGCGCTTGTACTTAGCTCTTATCTCGTCTTTTCTTGAAGCCATAACTCGCTTCACTTCCTCATTGGAAGTGAATCTACCGTCTCCAGAATTAGCTTTTGCAACAGCCAGCTCTACCTGCTTCTTCAGCCATTTTTCATGCTGACTAAGAGGCTCAACCTCTCTTGCCAATTGCTCAGCAAAATCTCTGCAAGCTTCACTTAGAGTTTTGCCGCGGGCTTCTGCCGCTTTCTGGGCTCTCATCTTGACGTTCTCATCAAGCCTGAAATGAAATTTAGTATCCATAAGATCCTCCGACACCCGTAATGTTAGTACAGTTGTGCGCACAAGCAACACACATATTTATATAATAAAAACCCACTAAAAACATTGACTTATATACAATGATCATGTCGGATAGAAAAAAAC
>NZ_CABTJS010000195.1:0-1732 GCF_902485085.1 uncultured Kluyvera sp. | reverse complement strand
ATTTTTTTTCTCAAGTTTACCATGAATAATCCATTCCTTTTTTTGTCCTTCGGTGTGCTTTGTCGTTACACCAGTCATTTTTGTTGATACTCGACCGCTTTCTCCGTTTCTTGTTTTATCGCCATCTATGGCAATACCCATTGAAATGCTGGCCCCAACCTCTGCGCGGATATCATTATGATAAAATATCGTCTCTATATTACTTTGCGCTGTCGAATCAAAGATAATGATCTCTTCAGCAATATTTTTTGCCGTAAGGCCGGGGAGACTGCTGGCAATATAGACATTGAGTGTAAAGGGGTGAGGGGTACCGCGGAGGTGCTCATCGCCATTAACCCGTCCACATCTGGCGTAAAACCCAGACCCCGTTTTGACATTAAATTGTTCCTGAAAGTAGCAATACTGACAGTGCGACTCCCAATTAAAGTCACTGAGTCGCCCGTCCTCGCCGCAAGCAGACTATCAATCAACACCGAGGATGATCCCAGGCTATCTTACGGGGATTAGGCTGGTGTATGGGCTTTGAATGAGGTGTTAACAGGTCCCCACCGTATGGGTGGCGAGTAATCCATTAATGAAGACGGTAGGGGAGCCTGTGTAATGAGGTTCTCGTAAAAACCACTCATGCGAAGTGTATTTGTCTTATAGTTTAGTGGCCAGCGATATAATGTTTTCCTGTTATTTTATTACCTGACAATAACTACTTCGCCGTTAATAAATGAAAGGTATGGGTCATAAGAAAATACTATTTTATTATTTTTGTCTTTCAACCTTAATGGTGAGTTTTGATAAATCCCACTTGTCAATCTGAATACGCGGCCGTCGCAATAAGTAGTTATTTTGTATTTATCCCATTCCAGATTGATAGGAGTTAATTTGATGTCAAGAACATTCCAGGGAAGATTATATGATTCGAAAACGATATCAGGAGATATACCCTCTGCATCTCCCATTTCCTGACTGGAAATAGCTGCCATTTTCTTTAATGTCTTTACATCCCGATCTTTCATTGCCTGCCAGATTTCCCGATATTTTGCCCGAATAATGGGTAGATCTTTTTCTGACACCTTTCTGTCAGCATTTACCCATGACCATGTCTTTATACCGCTGAATTCAATATCACGATAAAATCGGTGTAAATACAGTCGACTATCTTCTGGAAGCTGCTCCTCAATAATTCTCCCCTCATGTCTGGAACCATCATAGCTGGAGGATGACGTTGCGATAATATTTTTTTCATCATCAACAGAAAGTTTGACTGTTGTTACGTTTTCGCTGGAATCAATGGTGTCTCTGGTAATCGTAAATTCACATTCTGAATCAGAGAAAAGGGTATCCCGGTCTTGAGAATCCACTGACCCCATGAGTACTTCAATCCTGTTTTTCCCATTTTCGATAAATGACGTAATGTTGTCACCTGCTGCTATTGTGCCACTTGAGTACGTGAAATTATCAAAAACAGGAAAACCGTTAACCCTGACCATGCATGCGCTACGTTTTGTTTTAAATGACACTAAATATTTTATACCATCCATTGTTTCTGCCTTGGGTGAAGAAATGTTGAATAAAATAAATAAAAAGGTAATGCTATAATAAATGAAATCGATAAGGTGATTTTTTTTCTCAAGTTTACCATGAATAATCCATTCCTTTTTTTGTCCTTCGGTGTGCTTTGTCGTTACACCAGTCATTTTTGTTGATACTCGACCGCTTTCTCCGTTTCTTGTTTTAT
>NZ_CABTJS010000194.1:0-2614 GCF_902485085.1 uncultured Kluyvera sp. | reverse complement strand
CATCATCACTAAGAGTCATCAGGGCTCCGGAAGAAAAACCAAACATGGCTTACCTACTGTTAACGGCAACGCAGAAGAAAGGTTTACAGGGTAGCGGGCAGGGATGAAAAAAAAAAAATTGCAGTCAGGCCGGAACGGCTGCTGAACCGGTACAGGCGGGTTCCGGGCGCAGCGCCGGACCAGTCACGGAGCACTAGCGGAGTGTATACTGGCTTAAGATGTAGCATGGCAGTAACACATAGCATTAATGCCACATAAGACAGGCGCAGAAAGTGAAAGAAAACGCGTCAGGAGAAAATGTGATACAGAATATATTCCGCTTCCTCGCTCACTGACTCGCTCCGCTCGGTCGTTCGGCTGCGGCGAGCGGGACGGGCTTACGGATGGATCAGAAATTTCCTGGGGGATGCCAGGAAGATACTTAACGAAGAAAGCATAAGGCCGCGCCAAAGCCGTTTTTCCATAGGCTCCGCCCCCCTGACAAGCATCACAGAATCTGACGCTCAAATCAGTGGTGGCGAAACCCGATGCGGCTTAAAGATACCAGGCGTTTCCCCCTGGTGGCTCCCTCGTGCTCCCCCGCATTCCTGCCTTTCGGTTTACCGGTGTCACTCCGCTGTTATGGCCGCGGTTTCTCATTCCACGCCTGACACTCAGTTCCGGGAAGGCAGTTCGCTCCAGGATGGACTGTATGCACGAACCCCCCGTTCAGTCCGACCGCTGCGCCTTATCCGGTAACTATCAACTTGAGTCCAACCCGGAAAGACACGACTAATCGCCATTGGCAACGGCCATTGGCAAACAGGATGTGCGAGAGATGTCTCAAGAGTTCTTGAAGTGGCGGCCTTAGTGAGGCTACACTGAAAGGACAAATTTGGTGACATGTCTCGCACAAGACTGTTACCACGGTTAGGGGATCTGCCAGGATTACCTAACCTTCGAAAAACCACCTGCCAGGGTGGTTTTTTCGTTTACAGGGCAAGAGATTACGCGCGGAAAAAAAGGATCTCAAGAAGATCCTTTATAAATTAGACATCCAACCTCACAAAGAGGAATACTTAAATCATCTTGGTATATGTATCGGCCGGATTACATCTCATATAAGCCTCCTCCCCGCCTGACACCACACTTTGACCATAGCACCTCGCGCCTAACTCGATATACAGCCCACCATCAAGCCTCTTTTCACATAAAAAATGACCTATAGTTAGATGGTTAGTGACCAAAACTGATATGGATAAAAGGAGCTGGCTTTGAAAAAGATTTTTGTTTCAGTGTTCGCAGCGGCAGTTGCGCTTTCAGCCCTCACCGGCTGCACGCGCACAAGCTATGCCATACACACCAATGACGGTCGCACTATTGTCAGCGACGGCAAACCTAAAGAATCAGACTCAGGCCTGCTTGGCTATACAGACGCGAATGGTGTCAAACAGCAGATCAATAAAACCGACGTTAAAGAAGTCTCCGAAATTCCGCACTGAGCATCTTCTCCGAAAAAGGCCGCTAATGTGGCCTTTTTCTTTACCTGTGGTTCTCCGCCAAAATCCCAGCAAATTGCATCACCAAAGCTAAAAGCTTTCAGGGTTGTCTAAAAAGCACAAGACATAAGAGGAAGTGCGGTATTTTATAATCAAGCCCCCAAGAATTTACCATAACATCCGTTGCCCGCACCGCCTGAGACGCGTTCAGCGCGTTCCTGACGAAACCATGACAAAAACCACAACAAACCACCCCGGAACCCGTCAGAAACGCGCCTGTTAAATTTTAACGGCATGCATGACTATGCACCAGAATGACGCCATGCTCTTTTCACGCAAAAATCATCACCAGACGGGGAAAATCACCAGTGACCAGACAGGAATCCGCCGCCCTCAATATGGCCAAATTTATCCGCGCACAGACACTTCTCCTCCTTGAGCGGCTCGAGCAGATGGATCTGGATGAGGCTGCCGGCTGCTGTGAGCACCTGCACGATCAGGCCGAAGCGCTTTACGCCATGCTGAACGCACAGATAGGCGAGGAAAATGCGTGAAAATCGGTGAACGGGTGCGCAATTCAGTGCGCGGCCGTGAGGCGATGGCGGGGTGTCGGGGCGCAGCCCTGACCAGGGTATTTGTGATGCCGGCGCGTGCGCGGTATTACAAATGCACATCCTGTCCCGGAACGGACACCGGGAAACAGCAAAAAAAACCGGGCGGCACGCCCGGAACTCAATCAAGTTAGATTAGATTACTCTCACTCGTCCATAACAGCATCATGGAACGACGACCACCGTCCGTGACGGCCGCCTCGTTTAAGTATGGACAGAAATACAGAAAATGCTCAGGACGAAATGTAATGAATGCGAACGGATTCAAGAAATTCGAGCATGACAGTCCTTACGGCCGGTTCGGTTTCAGACAAAATCTGCCGGTATGCATCCAGCATCATGGCTCCGGCATCCCCTCCGGCACGCCGTAGCCAGACCGAAACAACGGACACAAGCAGGTGTCGCTCATCATCACTAAGAGTCATCAGGGCTCCGGAAGAAAAACCAAACATGGCTTACCTACTGTTAACGGCAACGCAGAAGAAAGGTTTACAGGGTAGCGGGCAGGGATGAAAAAAAAAAAAT
>NZ_CABTJS010000193.1:0-1920 GCF_902485085.1 uncultured Kluyvera sp. | reverse complement strand
GAAAATGTCCCAATACGTGTTGCTGCCACCGGGGCCTTTCACCCGGAGACAAGCGCAAGCGGTCACTACCACGTACAGCAATATCACACTCGAAGACGACCAGGGCAGTCACTTCCGCCTGGTGGTTCGTGAAGCTGAAGGCCGGATGGTCTGGCGGGCATGGAACTTTGAGCCGGATGCCGGTGAAGGTCTTAACCGCTATATCCGCACCTCAGGCATCCGTACAGACACCTCCACCCGCTGACCGCGAAGCATTTACCCGCAACATTTCACCTCCCCGAACACACTTTATATCCCCATACGCCAGCCATCACCGCTGGCGTTTTTATTGACGGAGACATACCCATGACAACACAGACGCAGTACGATCTCGCACCCGCTAACCAACCCGAATTTGAACTGACCGTCACGCCGGTCCCCGATGAACAACGTCTCGATTTCTGGCCGCAGCACTTTGGCACCATTCCGCAGTGGCTACTCCTGGAGCCGCATATCTTCGCCTGGATGGAGCGTTTCTGTGCGACCTACAGCGGCGGTATCTGGTCGTTATACACCCTGAGTAACGGTGGCGCGTTTATGGCCCCTGATGCTGACAGTGATGATAAATGGCATCTGCTCAACAGCATGAACGGCAATGATGCGGAAATGAGTGCAGAAGCGGCAGGCATCGCGGTCTGCCTGATTGCGTACAGTCACCATGCCTGCCGTAAAGAATGTGACGCGATGACCGCACACTATTACCGCCTGCGGGACTATGCCCTGCAGCATCCAGAGGCCCACGCCATTCTGCGTATCATCGACTGATCGGAGTAACAACGAATGAAACAGCTTTCCTTTTTACCCGGCGAGATGACGCCACAGGACCGGCGTCTCATCCAGCGGGCACTCAGGGCTCTGGACCGACACCTGCATGAGCCCGGCGTGGCCTTCACCTCTTCACATGCTGTCCGTGAGTGGCTGCGACTGCATATGGCCGCACTTGAGCGGGAAGAGTTCCGGGTGTTGTATCTGGACAACCAGAATCAGTTGATTGCCCATGAGACGCTCTTCACCGGCACGATTAACCGTACTGAGGTGCATCCCCGGGAAGTGGTCAAACGTGCTCTGCACTTCAATGTCGCAGCAGTAATACTCGCGCACAACCATCCTTCTGGCGAGACAACACCCAGCCAGGCTGACAAAGCCCTTACGCAGCGACTGGTGCAGGTGCTTCAACTGGTGGATATCCGCGTCCCTGACCATCTGATTGTCGGCGGCAGGCAAATCTATTCGTTCGCAGAACACGGTCTGTTGTGAGGTATGACATGAAAATTATCAGTAAACGCCGGGCAATGACGATATACCGCCAGCATCCTGAGTCCCGAATCTTTCGCTACTGCAGTGGAAAATATCAGTGGCACGGTAGCGTCTGCCATTACACCGGCAGGGACGTTCCGGATATCGCAGGTGTCCTCGCGGTATACGCCGAACGCCGCCAGGACCGCAACGGGCCTTATGCCTGCCTGATGAGCATCACTCTGAACTGACAATACAAAGGAGAGTCGTCATGACTCACATCACATGGGGCCTGCAGCGGAATATCACGCCGCGCCTGGGAGCCCGTCTGGTGCAGGAAGGGAACCGGATGCATTATCTGGCTGACCGGGCCAGCATCACCGGCAAGTTCAGTGACACCGAATGCCGGAAGCTGGATGAAACATTCCCGCACTTTATCCGCCAGATGGAATCGATGCTGACCACTGGTGAAATGAATCCCCGCAATGCCCACTGTGTCACCCTGTTCCACAACGGTTTCACCTGTGAAGCCGACACCCTTGGCAGTTGCGGTTACGTGTACATCGCCATTTATCCCACCCAGCGCTAATAACTTTCACGAGAGCAAACATGAAAACTTTACCTGCAACAACTCAGCGGGCGGTG
>NZ_CABTJS010000192.1:0-22459 GCF_902485085.1 uncultured Kluyvera sp. | reverse complement strand
CACGCTGAATTATCAGACACCGTCTGAATTTGCAGCGGGCTGGAGAAAGGGTCATTCTGAGAATGAAGATTCCGACGTTACTAACTGAGTGTTGTATCTAATCGTGGGGGCAGGTCAAGATATGACTAACATATTAATTAAATAGCAAATAGTAGTTGATACGCCTCTCATTGATCGACAGCAAGATTATCCTTACCCAAAACAGTAACAATCCCTCGTTTCTTGGTTTTTAATAAATAAAGTGAATGTTATGAAGTTAGCGATTTTCTTGTTCCTTTTCTCTTTTCAGGCCTACGCCCTCAATTTCTCGTCAACCATTCTTAAGTTGAACTGCCAGGGACGCGGGTTCGTCGAGGTCATTCTGCACGTCTATGAACACACACAGGAAGCATGGGAAGGACATTTTGAAACCGGCGCGGGCCATAAGCACGTAGGTGATGTCGAAATCATCCCCTTCGCCAATGGCGACACTCTTCTTCATCGCGTATCGACCGACTCATTCGGTTATATCTATCGCGGAGAAGAGCGTCTTAAACATTGCATCAAATTAGACGAACGCGGAGTTTATCCAACTTTTGGCTAAGCGCGGGTAGCGGACAGCAAATCTAGCGGTTGAGGAAACGTCATCGTTCAAACGGACGTCTATCCTCATCCGGTTTCACCACTCACACATTTCACTCTCGTCTTTACCCGTCATCGGTCTCAACGCTGCATTTCACATCTAGGCATCTGTTACACAATAAGCTATCTTACTTGTTCAAACCAAACCTAGGTTCCCCTCGTGCGCAGCCATTCTTCATTCAATTTTTTCTCACTTTGCTACATGATGATGACTTATGCGCTCATGTTTACCTTTGTGCTGGTCTTCATTGACTTTGCCGTTGGTGATTCATCTGAGGATGTCTGGACTGGGCGGATGACCCTTCAGCGCTATTTTCTCGAACACGCTTTCCTCTACCTTAGCATTGCCTGTGCCGGTGCCGCAGCAGGATTCCTCATCTGGTTTATTGGTTCCAGAAAATCTTAACGGCCTCTTTGATAATCAAGGGATTTCCTACAACGGAATAACCCTCTCTTTTGACGAAGCTCAAAACATGACGTGTTCGATAGCGGTATTAATTCACACCGCAAATATATCCCGTCTTGAATGTGAAAGGAGGAGACGATGAAAACCTACGATCGTAACCGTAACGCTATCACTATCGGCAGCCGCGTCATGATTGCTAACAATGGCGCGACGGGCGTTATCCGGTCAATTCACGGTGAAGGTAAAACGGCTGAGCAACTGCGCCGTACTGACTGCGTTGAAATTGAGGGCTGCGATGGTGTGTATTGCCCACTGGATTTGATCCGTCTTGGCTTCAACTAATACGTTATCGTATCGACGTAGAACTGTGTGAAAAATAACAGCATAAGGCCACCCATGTGGCCTTTTTTATTTCTGTATTCTTTTGAGTAACTGCTCATCCGGCCGTCTTGGTTTATCAACTCACCCTTTACCCACGCTTTGCCCCCTGCAGATTTATCATCCAGCGATGACGCCTTGGTATCTTTTAAAGAAAGTGCGATAACCTCGCCAGTATGAGTCAATTCAGCCTGGATAATTCCGATAACGGCATGGCACACGACAAAATACCCATAACGTAAGTGATGACAAATTCACCTATGGGCACTTTTTGTGTCGCTATCCTTCGGAATATCACCGCTATCATCCCTTAACTGGCGCGAGATAATATGACTTGAGCCTTGAAATAATATGTTAACTTAATGGCTTGTTATCAATGACATTACCTGTAAACTGATTGCCACGCTCGCCTGAAAATGGATATTTACATCGCATAACTGTGGTCATGATTTATGCTTCGGCCATCGGCATTTTATTAATAAAAATAAAAATCATGTGGTTTAATGTTACAAATGAAAAACAAATCAACAGAAAAGCAAAATAAAGACTCATTTATTACATCTCGTTACATAATACTTTGTATTGGTATTCTGTTTTGCCTTGCTGTTTTACTGGTGCGAGTGGCAGATCTGCAATTCCTTAACCATCCCATGCTGGCACGCGAGGCCGATCAGCGTTCATTGCGCACCATCGTGCTGCCAACTAACCGCGGTACCTTAGTGGATCGCAACGGCGAAGCCCTGGCAATGAGCGTTCCTTCGCGTGATGTGGTTGCGGACCCGGTGAAAATCGTTGAGGCCAGTCCTAATTTCCGCGATCCTAAATGGCAGTATCTTGCGTCTGCGCTAAATACCACACCGGAACAAATTGCGAGCAAAATTTATCAGAACTCACGCCGTCACTTTCTTTTTCTCGGACGCAAAGTTGAGCTCGGTATCGCTAAAGATGTGGCTGACCTTCATATAAAAGGTATCAGCGAAATTTACGATGACAGCCGCTTCTACCCGATGGGTGAAGCTTCCGCGCCGTTAATTGGCATCGTGGGTGCGGATAATACGGGGCTGAACGGCGTCGAAAAGGGTTATGACAATATTCTGCAAGGTGAGCCCGGTAAGGAAATTTACCGTAAGGACGCCAATGGCGGCATTATCAGCGTATTAAATTACGATGCACCGAAGCAAGCGCCGACCGTTCAGCTCAGTATTGATAAATTCGACCAGTACACCCTGTACAGCAAACTGCGCGACGGCGTACTGCTGAATAAAGCCGACTCCGGTGCCGCCGTGCTGGTTAAGATTGATACCGGCGAGATCCTCGCCATGGCCTCTTATCCTTCTTACAACCCCAATAACTTTGATAACGCCACCCAAACGCAAATGCGCGATGTGGCTATCAACGACAGCTTTGAGCCTGGTTCGACGGTTAAGCCATTGGTCATTATTGAAGGGCTAGAGAGGAATATCATTCAGCCGAATACGCTACTTAATACCACACCGTATAGCGTGAACGGTCACCTTATTCGCGACGTTGGCCACTGGCCGCAACTGACTCCGACCGGCATCCTGCAGAAATCGAGTGATATCGGCGTGTCCCACATCGCGCTGGCAATGCCAGCCCAGGCGCTGGTTGACACCTACCAGGCGTTTGGCCTTGGGAAACCGACCGATCTGGGGCTGAGCGGTGAAAGCGTGGGTTATTTCCCACTCCACCGCCAACAGTGGGCAGATATTGAACGCGCCACCTTCTCATTCGGCTATGGACTGCGCGTCACACCGCTACAGATTGCCCGCGAATATGCCACCATGGGTTCATATGGTGTCTACCGCCCGCTTTCCATCACTAAAGTGACGCCACCGGTGATGGGCCAGCAGGTTGCCGACCCTAGGATCGTAAAAACTGTCGTCCATATGATGGAAAGTGACGTGCTTCCCGGCGGCAGCGGCGTGAGAGCCGCAGTGCCTGGATATCGGCTGGCGACCAAAACAGGTACGGCGGAAAAACTGGGTGACAGTGGTAAATACGATGGCGGTTACGTGAACTATACCGCCGGGGTTGCCCCTGTCAGTCATCCTGAGGTGGCGCTGGTGGTCGTGGTGAACAACCCAACCGCCGGCACCCACTTTGGTGGCTCAGTTGCAGCACCTATCTTTGGCAATATCATGGGACCGGTTCTGAAGAACATGAACATTGCACCAGATGCGCTGCCGCAATAATACCTAGGATGGGCTGAATAGCGGGTTTGCACGGCGCCAGATATAGCGCCGTGCAAATCTCTTAGACGACGGCAGTCGTTAACCGCGATGAGCAGCATAAACGCCCCTGCTCATCGAAGATTTCAATCTGCCAGACCTGATGACGACGACCTGCGTGGAGCGCTTTGCACACGCCACGAACGCGACCACTACGCGCAGAACGAATATGGTTGGCGTTGACTTCAAGCCCTACCACCCTGTCTTCACCTTCGGTACACAGATAGCCCGCCACCGAGCCTAACGTCTCCGCCAGCACCACCGATGCGCCACCGTGAAGCAGACCAAACGGTTGGTGCGTGCGATGATCCACCGGCATTGTCGCCGCCAATGAATCGTCGTCGATATGGTCAAACTGGATATCCAGTAGCCCGACCATATTGCCTTCGCCCATCGCATTAAGTGCTTCCAGCGTAGTTCGTCTTTTCCAGATCATCCCATCATCTCCAGTAATGCCTGCAATGGATGGCGTACGCCGCTTCCTTCGACGCGCTTCACCTGGCTGCGACATGAGTACCCTGTCGCCAGACAGCGGTTACGGGGCAACGTTTCTATAGCCTGGTGCCATGAAAGCTCATAGATACCCAGTGAATTGGCGTGATTTTTTACTTCATGCCCGTAGGTTCCGGCCATGCCGCAGCAGCCCACGCTAACGTTTTCGAGCTTCGCGCCGAAATGGGCAAAAATGGCGGCCCACTGCTTCGGTGCCGTCGGCAGTGCCGTGACCTCCGTGCAGTGACCAAACAGATACCAGGGTTCGCCAGAAGACAGCGTATGCGCTTTGTGTTCCAGTATCTGTGGCAACCATTCGTGTACCAACATCACATTGAAATCACCGCGTTTATCGCCAAGTACCTGTTTATATTCATCGCGATAGCAAAGCACCAGGGCCGGGTCGACCCCCACCATCGGCATGCCAAGTTCGGCCACACGGTTAAGATAATCAGCGGTTTTTTGCGCCGTTTTCGTAAAGCGACTCACAAAGCCTTTAATGTGCTGTGCCTTACCGTTTGGCGAGAACGGCAGCAGCACCGGCTGGAAGCCGAGCTTATCAACCAGACGGACAAAGTCCGCCACTACCTGCGCGTCGTAGTAGCTGGTGAAGGGATCCTGCACCACCAGCACGGTCAGCGCTTTTTGCTCAGGCGACAGCGCTTCTAACTGCTCGAGCGTCATGTTTGCCGAGCGATGCGTCACCATCTGTTTTTGCAATGAAGGTACCGAAAGCAGCGGCAAATCCACCATGCCAATATGCTTTTCAGAAAGCTTACGGACCAGCGGCTGACTCATAAAGAAGTTGAATGTTTTCGGCGCACGCGCCATTAGCGGCGCGTAGCTTTCTACTGTTGCCACCAGATGATCGCGCACAGGACGCAGATAGCGAGTGTGATAAAGCTGCAGGAACCGGGAGCGGAATTCCGGTACGTCGATTTTGATCGGGCACTGCGTTGAACAGGCTTTACAGGCCAGGCAGCCAGACATCGCCTCTTTCACTTCGTGTGAGAAGTCGTACTCACCTTTACGGGCATGCCAGCTATTGCGCGTCCGTTCGATCATCGAGCGCAGACTCGCGCGTTTTTCCGGCAATTCTTTCTCCAGCAGGAGCGGGTCAACGCCGCGATCCGCCAGCAGGCGCAGCCATTCGCGCACCAGCGTCGCACGACCTTTTGGTGAATGCATACGGTTGTTGGTGATTTTCATCGACGGACACATCGGGCTTTTCGCGTCGAAGTTAAAGCACAAACCGTTACCGTTACATTCCATCGCGCCACGCCAGGATGAACGAACGGTGACGGGGATCTGACGATCGTAGGTGCCACGTTTTACCGCATCCACCTTCATCATCGGCGCGTCTACACCTTCCGGCGGGCAGATTTTCCCTGGGTTCAAACGGTTGTCTGGGTCAAACGCCGCTTTCACTTTGCGAAGTTCGCCATAAAGCTGTTCACCGAAGAACGCCGGGCTATATTCCGCACGGAAACCTTTACCGTGCTCTCCCCATAACAGGCCGCCGTATTTGGCGGTCAGCGCCACCACATCATCAGAGATCCGCTTCATTAAGATCTCTTGCTGCGGGTCGCACATGTCGAGCGCGGGACGCACATGCAATACGCCCGCGTCAACGTGACCAAACATCCCGTAGCTCAGGCCGTGGCTATCAAGCAGCGCGCGGAATTCAACGATATAGTCAGCCAGATGCTCCGGCGGTACACAGGTATCTTCGGCAAATGGGATAGGCTTAGCCGCCCCTTTAGCGTTGCCGAGCAGCCCGACCGCTTTTTTACGCATCGCGTAAATGCGCTCAATACCATCGAGTTCGTTGCAACACTGCCAGCCGATAACGCCGCCTTCATGTTGAGCAATCAGTTCGTCCAGTCGCTGGCAGAGCGCACTAACCTGACCTTCAATCAGCGCTTCATCATCACCCGCGAACTCGACGATATTCAGCCCCAGCATCTCTTTATCTGGAACATCGGTAATCAGTTCACTAACCGAGTGCCAGACAATATCTTCCCTGGCCAGATTAAGGACCTTAGAGTCGACGGTTTCGACCGACAGCGCGCGCGCTTCAACCATAAACGGCGCGTTACGCAGCGCCGAATCAAAGGAGTCGTATTTGATATTCACCAGACGACGTACCTTCGGCAGCGGCGTAATATCCAGCCGTGCTTCGGTAATAAAGGCCAGCGTCCCCTCGGAGCCCGTCAACACGCGGGTTAAATCAAACTCGGTCATCTCGTCATTAAAGACGTGGCGCAGGTCGTAGCCCGTAAGGAAGCGGTTCAGTTTCGGGAATTTATCGATAATCAGCTGACGATTTTCCCGACAGCGTTCATAGACGGTTCGGTAGATGCGTCCTGCCGCCGACTGCTCTTTCGCCAGTGTTTCAGCCAGCGCAACGGGAACCGGCTGCGTATCAAGAATATCGCCGCCCAGCAGCACGGCGCGAACGCCCAGCACATGGTCAGATGTTTTGCCGTACACCAGCGAACCTTGCCCGGAGGCATCGGTATTAATCATCCCGCCTAACGTCGCGCGGTTACTGGTCGACAGTTCCGGCGCGAAGAAATAACCGTAAGGTTTTAAATATTGGTTAAGCTGATCTTTAATCACGCCCGCTTCAACGCGCACCCAACCCTCTTCCGGGTTGATCTCAATGATGCGGTTCATGTAGCGAGACATGTCAATAATGATGCCCTGATTCAGCGACTGACCGTTGGTGCCAGTACCACCGCCGCGCGGGGTGAAAATCAGAGACTGGAAGCGCTCTTCTGCCGCTATACGGGACAGCAGTGCGACATCTGCCGTGGAACGAGGGAAGATAACCGCATCGGGAAGAAGCTGGTAGATACTGTTATCGGTCGCCATCGTCAGCCTATCGGCATAACGGGTGGCGGTGTCGCCGGTAAAGCCTTGTTGCTCCAGTGCTTGCAAATAATTCAACACCAACTGAACTACGCCCGGTGCCTGGGAAATCTGTGGGATCATTACTTGTGACCCTTTCTGAATGTTGTGTTGTACGCACAAAATTTTGCCGGTTTACGCGAACAGCCAAACGGCAAAGATGATGTGTAGAGAGTAATTAATCGTTTGCGTCGTGCCGTTATTCTTTTATCACATTTTTTTCTTATACGCCCGGTAGATTTTGTCGCAGAATCAGCGCCGGGAATTTATTGATATTATTATCGATGAACGGATTTACGCTGCGTCAACACGCTGACAAGCAACTGAAGGTAAAACTCATTTATGAACACGATTCCTCGGCCTCGTGATATTCCACAAATACTGCTATCCGTGCTGTTTTTGGCACTGATGATCATCGCCTGTTTATGGATAGTTCAGCCGTTTATTCTGGGCTTCGCCTGGGCATCCACCATCGTTATTGCCACCTGGCCGGTTCTGCTCTGGTTCCAGCGTAAGCTTTTCGGTCGCCGTTCGCTGGCTGTGCTGGTGATGACGCTGCTGCTCTTTTTACTGTTCGTTATCCCCATTGCGCTGCTGGTCAATAGCCTGGTTGATGGCTCCACGCCGCTGGTGCACGCCATTACCAGCGGCACGCTGACCCTGCCCGATCTGGCCTGGCTCAACAGCATTCCTTTCGTTGGAGCCAAACTTTATAGCGGATGGCATAGCCTGTTGGACATGGGGGGCAGCGCGCTGATGGCTAAGGTTCGCCCATATATCGGCACCACGACCACCTGGTTTGTCGGGCAGGCCGCACACGTCGGGCGTTTTCTGATGCACAGTACTTTGATGTTGCTGTTCAGCGCCCTGCTGTACTGGCAAGGTGAAAAAGTTGCGTTTGGTATGCGCTATTTCGCGACCCGTCTGGCGGCGAAACGCGGTGATGCGGCAGTGCTGCTGGCAGGACAGGCAATTCGTGCCGTGGCGCTGGGCGTGGTCGTGACCGCGCTGGTGCAGGCCGTGCTCGGCGGTATTGGCCTTGGTATTTCTGGCGTCCCTTACGCGACGCTGCTGACCGTGGTGATGATCTTCTCCTGTCTGGTACAGCTTGGGCCCTTGATTGTGTTAGTACCGTGCATTATCTGGCTCTACTGGACGGGTGACACCACTTGGGGAACGGTTCTGCTGGTTTGGAGCTGCGTGGTTGGGACGATGGATAACGTGATTCGCCCGATGTTGATTCGTATGGGTGCTGACCTGCCGATGATTCTGATCCTCTCCGGCGTTATCGGCGGACTGGTTGCATTTGGCATGATTGGCCTGTTCATCGGCCCGGTGCTGCTCGCCGTCTCCTGGCGTCTGTTTGATGCCTGGCTGCATGAAGTTCCGCCACCTTCACGAGACCCGGACCAGGTGCTGGAAGAGCTGGCCGAGCTTGAGCAGAATAACTATCCAAAACAGTAAGGTAAAAAAGGCGGGGCAACCCGCCTTTTACTTAAGCAAAACTCACCATTACCCCACTTCACCCAGCTTCTTCCCTTCACTTTTTGCGACATGCCACGGAAATTATTCACATTTCTTTAACTATTGAGAGGAATCTGATCGACGCAAAAACGGCGCATGGCCTAGTATGAGTCCTAAGGTAATAGATCAACCCCTTGATTTATCTATCCCCTGAGTGAAACAACGAATTGCTGTGTGTAGTCTTTGCCCAACTCCCACGTTGGGCTTTTTTTTGCCTACCGTACGGACACATCCCGGAACCGGCTCACCGAGACTCGTCCGGGATGGCAGCAACTCAGCGCACTTCGCAGTGGCTCATCATCCGCCAGTCAGACGGTAGCACGCGGGTATCACCCTTAACCTGTACCGACACACGCCCATGAATCTGCGCACAAGACGTACCTATCTGCAGTTCGAACTCGCCGGGTTCTACAATGCGTTGGCCATCGTAGCGGGTAAAGTTGAGCATATCGACAGGGATGGTAAAGGTCAGTGTCGCCTGCTCATTCGGCGATAACGTCACCCGCTGGAAAGCCTTGAGCTCCTGAAGCGGGCGTACCATCGAAGCCACTTTATCGCGAACGTAGAGCTGTACGACCTCACTCCCGCTACGTTCACCGTTATTTTTCACCGTTACACGCAGCGTAATTTCACCCTCAATTGCCACCTGGCTTTGCTGAAGCTGCGGGGTGCCAAAACTAAACTCCCCCCAACCTTTTCCGTAACCGAACGGATAACGTGCCCCAAAGTGGAAGGCGAACGGTGTACCGCCGCTTTTGAGCTTATGGTTATAGTAAAACGGCATCGCCCCTGCGCTTTTTGGCACGCTGACTACCAGACGGCCTTGCGGTTCGGCGCGTCCGGTCAACACATCAGCGATGGCCCAGCCCCCTTCCTGACCCGGCGCCCAGGCTAGCATCAAGGCGGCCACCTTCGACTCTAATCCCTGTAGGTTATACGGACGCCCGCCGGTCATGACCACAATGACTGGCTTACCGGTATCCACCAGCGCCTGCAAAAGCTGTTGCTGTACGCCCGGCAGGTTAAGGCTGTCAGTATCCGAACCTTCACCCACCGTGCCGCTTTGGAATAATCCAGCGAGGTCGCCTACACAGGCGACTACCACGTCACTGTCTTGCGCTGCACGAACGGCTTCTGGAATCAGTCTCAGACTGTGAGAGACCGGTGACGCTTGCATCGGTTTACCCGAACTATCCCCAGGGAATACCGGCGCACCGGCCATCCGCTGTTCGATGATATGACAACCTTTGGCATAGCGAACAAGGCCATCACCCAGATAATGGCGTAGCGCCACCAGCGGCGTGGTGACCTGTGACGTTTTTTCCATCATATCGCTGATAATCAGATGCACCGGGTAGCTGTAGCCGCTCAGCAACGCCAACGGGTCATCAGCCGTTGGGCCCACCACGGCGACGCGCGGCTTACCGGTAAGCGGTAACGCATTTCGATTTTCCAGCAGCGTCATCGAGCGGGTAGCCACCTCGCGCGCGACCTGGCGAGTAGCATCGGATTGCAGCGAAATCGCGGTTTCATCGGTATACGGATGTTCAAACAGGCCGAGGCGGAATTTCTCGGTGAGCGTGCGCGCCACAATCTCGTCAATTTTTTCCGGCGTAATAAGCCCGCGAGCGACAGCTTCCGCCATATGGCGAGCACAATCATCTTTTGGCAGCTCCACATCCAGCCCGGCATTAAAGGCGAGCGCCGCTGACTCTGCCGCATCTGCCGCCACACCGTGATGCTGATGCAGCAGACTCACGCCGCCGTAGTCTGCGACGACAATGCCGTCAAAGCCCCATTGTTCACGCAGTACCGTGGTCAGCAGGAAGCTGTCGCTATGGCCCGGTTGATTATCAATGTCATGATAAGCGGGCATCACCGACCCCGCGTTGGCCTGCTTCACCGCCATTTCAAACGGCAGCAGGAACGTGTCATTCAATTCGCGGAAGCCCAGATGGACCGGTGCATGGTTGCGCGCGCCCTCACTGAATGAGTGACCCACATAGTGTTTCAGCGTCGCCAGCACGTCTCGCTTTTCACCTTGCAGTCCCTCAACGTAGGCGCAAGCCATGACCCCTACCAGCCATGGATCTTCACCAAAGGTCTCTTCTGTCCGTCCCCAGCGAACGTCGCGGGAAACATCAAGCACGGGCGCTAACCCCTGCTTACAGCCGGTAGAACGAGCTTCTTCACCAATTTGCTGAGCGGCACGTTTGACCAGTTCCGCATCCCAGGTTGAGCCATAATTCAGCGATGACGGGAACAGAGTGGCATCTTTGCATAAAAGCCCGACCAGGCACTCTTCGTGGAACAGCGCGGGAATACCCAGGCGCGTCTCTTCCATCATCATTTTTTGCAGACGGTTTGCCGCCCGGACGCCGGTCTTCGCATCCACAATATGGGTACCCAGCGGACGGGTAATCTGCCCGACGCCGAGTTTTAAACGTTCATGCAGCGACGTTTGTTCGCTTACCCCTGCAAACTCATCGCTCATATCCGTTCTTTCGCGGTGATTGCCGTCTTCCGATAGCACCAACCACCAGGCGTGCATCTGGGCATATTTTTCTTCAGGGGTCATACGGGCCAGTAAGTCTGCTACACGTTCCTGAATCGGGCGCTGAGGGTCTTTGTAAATCGGGGTCATAGCCGGTCTCCTGAGTCGCTGATAAGTACCCGAAATCATTGGCTAATGATGATGGGTAAGTACATGGTGTTAACATTTACGAATCAGTATTCAGAAGTGATGCGTGAGGAACAATTGTAGAAATTGCCAGCAGATTTACGATTTTTGGTTTTCTTTCCGGAGTGTGATCCCCCGCAACCCGATGGGCAAAAAAATCCCGGGTCGATGCCCGGGATTTCAGTTCACGATGGCGCTACTTTTTGAGTTCGGCCAGGCTCAGCCAGGTCTGGACGACGGTGTCTGGGTTCAGCGACAGGCTATCGATCCCCTCTTCCATCAGCCAGGCGGCAAAGTCTTCGTGGTCAGAAGGCCCCTGACCGCAAATACCCACGTATTTACCCTGCTTCTTCGCGGCGCGAATCGCCATCGACAGCAGTGCTTTTACCGCGTCGTTACGTTCGTCAAACAGCGCAGAGACAACGCCAGAGTCACGGTCAAGACCCAGCGCCAGCTGCGTCATGTCGTTTGAGCCAATAGAGAAACCGTCAAAGTGCTCAAGGAACTGCTCCGCCAGCAAGGCGTTAGACGGGATCTCGCACATCATGATGATTTTGAGCCCGTTCTCACCGCGTTTCAGCCCCTGGCGCGCCAGTTCGTCCACCACCGCTTTCGCCTGCTCCACGGTACGCACGAACGGCACCATGATCTCAACGTTAGTCAGCCCCATGTCGTTACGCACGCGTTTCACCGCATCGCACTCCAGTGCAAAGCAGTCGCGGAAGCTATCGGACACGTAGCGACCAGCGCCGCGGAAGCCCAGCATTGGGTTCTCTTCTTCCGGCTCGTAACGCTCGCCGCCCACCAGGTTGGCGTATTCGTTCGATTTGAAGTCAGAGAGACGGACAATGACGCGTTTCGGATAGAACGCCGCGCCCAGCGTCGCGATCCCTTCGGTCAGACGACCAACGTAAAACTCTTTCGGCGAGTCGAAGCCTTTCATCATCTCGCGGATTTCGTTTTGCAGCTTAGGCTCCTGGTCATCAAACTCCAGCAGCGCACGCGGGTGCACGCCAATCATACGGTTGATGATGAACTCCAGGCGAGCAAGACCGACGCCCTCATTCGGCAGGCAGGCAAAGTCGAACGCGCGGTCAGGATTACCAACGTTCATCATAATCTTCAGCGGCAGATCCGGCATGGTATCAACGCTGGAGCTTTTCACGCTGAAGTCCAGCAGGTCAGCGTAAACGTAGCCGGTGTCGCCTTCAGCGCAGGAAACGGTGACTTTCTCGTCATCCTTCATGCGCTCGGTGGCATCGCCGCAGCCCACTACCGCAGGAATCCCCAGTTCACGAGCGATGATCGCCGCGTGACAGGTTCGGCCGCCACGGTTGGTGACAATCGCCGCCGCTTTTTTCATGATCGGTTCCCAATCCGGGTCGGTCATGTCGGTCACCAGCACATCGCCTGGCTGGATACGGTTCATTTCGCTGATGTCATGAATGACCTTCACCGGGCCCGCACCAATACGGTGGCCGATAGCGCGGCCTTCAGAGACAATACGCCCCTGAGAGTGCAGCGTGTAGCGCTCCATCACCTGTCCGCGCGAACGCACGGTTTCCGGACGCGCCTGAACGATAAACAGTTTGCCGGTGTGACCGTCTTTCGCCCACTCGATGTCCATTGGACGACCGTAGTGTTTTTCGATCTGCACGGCTTGCTTCGCCAGCTCCTGCACTTCATCGTTGGTCAGCGAGAAGATGTCAGTCTGCTGCTGCGGCACATCTTCAATGCGTACCTGTTTACCATGCTCTTGCGTTGGCGCGTAGACCATACGGATCTTTTTCGATCCCATCGTACGGCGCACAATCGCCGGGCGACCTGCGGCAAGCGTTGGCTTGTGTACGTAGAACTCATCCGGGTTAACCGCACCCTGTACGACCATTTCACCCAAGCCCCACGCGGAGGTGATGAATACCACCTGGTCGAAGCCGGATTCGGTATCAATGGAGAACATCACGCCGGAAGACGCAAGGTCAGAACGCACCATCAGTTGGACGCCCGCAGACAGCGCAACGCCGCGGTGGTCGTAACCCTGGTGAACGCGGTAGGAGATGGCACGGTCATTGAACAGCGACGCAAATACGTGCTTCACCGCCACCAGCACCGCTTCATAACCCTGGACGTTGAGGAACGTTTCTTGCTGGCCGGCGAAGGATGCATCCGGCATATCTTCTGCGGTGGCTGAGGAGCGCACGGCGAAAGAGGCGTTGGCGTTATCGGCAGCCAGCTGGTTGTAGGCTTCATGAATAGCCTGTTCCAGTTCGCTCTGGAAAGGTGTGTCGATGATCCACTGGCGGATCTGCGCGCCGGCTTTCGCCAGGGCGGTAACGTCGTCAATATCAGTGTTATCCAACAGTTGATAGATCTGCTGGTTCACACCGCTCTGGTCGAGAAACTGATTAAACGCATCGGCAGTGGTGGCAAATCCGTTAGGGACAGAAACCCCCATTCCGGACAGATTCGTAATCATTTCACCCAAGGAGGCATTTTTGCCTCCAACTCTGTCTACATCATTCATGCCGAGTTGGTTGTACCAAAGCACCAGCGGTGACGAGCCATTGTTGGACATCGAGACAATCCTTTTTTGATTAAAGAAGCAGTGATAAGTAACGACTGACTACTTAAATTATCCTCGCATATTTAAACGGCTGAAAAAAACGGTGAATCGTGTAAGCAAATTATTTTTTTACTTTTTCGGATTGATTCCCGGTTATTCATAACCTACTGATTCGACTAAAAAGGCACAGCAACCAGCGGTCTATTGGCATCTTTTGGAAATTGAAACGACCATTTCATTAAAAATAAAAATACCGTTTCATTTTTAAATTTAAGACAAATAGCACAGGGTTGTGTTTAAATTTAATTTACCCTTTCAGGCAATTAATGGGAGTCAAGCAATATGGATAACGCAGTCGACAGGCAGGTATTTTATATTTCTGACGGTACCGCCATTACGGCAGAAGTCCTCGGCCACGCGGTGATGTCGCAGTTCCCGGTGGCGATAAACAGTATCACTCTGCCGTTTATCGAAAGTGAAAGCCGCGCCAGGGCAGTGAAGGAGCAAATTGACGCTATCTATCAGCAAACCGGCGTCCGCCCATTGGTCTTCTATTCCATCGTTATCCCCGAAATTCGCGACATTATTCTGCAATGTGAAGGGTTCTGCCAGGACATCGTCCAGGCGCTGGTAGCCCCATTGCAGGAAGAACTTAAGCTTGACCCGACGCCCATTGCCCACCGCACCCACGGCTTAACGCCGGGTAATCTGACCAAATACGACGCGCGCATTGCGGCCATCGATTATACGCTGGCGCACGATGACGGTATCTCGCTGCGTAACCTCGATCAGGCGCAGGTCATCCTGCTCGGCGTATCACGCTGTGGAAAAACCCCGACGAGCCTTTACCTGGCGATGCAGTTTGGTATTCGGGCCGCCAACTATCCGTTTATCGCCGATGATATGGATAACCTCGTTCTGCCTGCGTCATTAAAACCGCTGCAACACAAGCTGTTTGGGCTGACGATTAACCCGGAACGCCTGGCCGCCATCCGCGAAGAACGCCGGGAGAACAGCCGCTACGCCTCAATGCGCCAGTGCCGTATGGAAGTAGCCGAAGTCGAGGCACTGTACCGCAGGCACCAGATCCCGTGGCTGAACAGCACCAATTACTCCGTAGAGGAAATTGCCACAAAAATCATGGATATAATGGGATTAAGCCGCAGAATGTACTAATACACTAGTACATGACATCAAATTTGTTTATCATAGCAGTGTGATTGAGCGCACATTACGCGCCACCCTTGAATTTAGCGGGGATTGGTTTATCGTGATGTGCATCACTTCCCAGCATATTGACTGGCGAAGCAACAAATTTCTGAGATATCCATGAATAAGACCGATGAACTGCGTACCGCTCGCATTGAGAGCCTGATTACGCCTGCTGAACTTGCTCAGCGCCACCCTGTGTCACCAGACGTTGCGGCGCACGTTACCGCTTCCCGTCGTCGCATTGAAAAAATTCTTAACGGTGAAGACCGCCGCCTGCTGGCAATCGTCGGCCCTTGTTCCATTCACGACCTTGATGCCGCGATGGATTACGCGCGCCGTTTGCAGCAGCTGCGCGAAAAACACCAGGGCGAACTCGAAATCGTGATGCGCACCTATTTTGAAAAACCGCGCACCGTCGTGGGCTGGAAAGGATTGATCTCTGACCCAGACCTCAACGGCAGCTACCGCGTAAATCACGGCATTGAGCAGGCACGTAAGCTGCTGCTGCAGGTAAACACCCTTGGCGTACCGACAGCGACCGAATTTCTCGATATGGTGACCGGACAGTTTATCGCCGATCTCATTAGCTGGGGCGCTATCGGAGCACGTACCACGGAAAGCCAGATCCACCGCGAGATGGCCTCTGCGCTCTCCTGCCCGGTTGGCTTTAAAAATGGTACCGACGGTAATACGCGGATTGCGGTGGATGCGATCCGCGCCGCCCGCGCAAGCCACATGTTCCTGTCACCGGACAAAAATGGCCAGATGACCATTTACCAGACCAGCGGCAACCCGTACGGCCATATCATCATGCGCGGCGGCAAAAAGCCGAACTACCACGCTGATGATATTGCAGCGGCCTGCGATACGCTGCACGAGTTCGACCTGCCGGAACATCTGGTGGTGGATTTCAGCCACGGCAACTGTCAGAAACAGCACCGCCGTCAGTTGGAAGTGTGTGACGACATCTGTCAGCAGATCCGCAACGGCTCTTCCGCGATTGCCGGGATCATGGCAGAAAGTTTCCTGCGCGAAGGAACACAGAAAATCGTTGCCGACCAGCCATTAACCTACGGCCAGTCGATCACCGATCCTTGTCTGAGCTGGGAAGATACCGAACTGCTGCTGGAAAAACTGGCGGCAGCCGTCGCGACCCGCCTGTAGTACGCTCTGCCCGCTGCACCGCAGCGGGCTATAAATCCTTACCACACAAAATGATAAATAACGCTTGCGGTTAACATAGCGATTACTGATAATAGTTATCATTGTTACATTGATTTTCATTATGAAATATGTCGCTAATGGATACGTGCGCAGCAGTGGAACCGCAAAAGGATAATTCTCCTCGACCTCTCCCCACCGATCGACGAATCGACAGCCATACGCTGTTAGGTCAGGAAGGTCGTGTCATCATTGAACACGGTGAACAACAGTATTTGCTCCGCCAGACTCAGGCGGGAAAACTTATTCTGACTAAGTAGCTGCGCGGCCAGCGGCAACGCAGCATAGCGGTTAGCTTGAGCAGCTCACTTCCAGCCGTTTACCCCAATCAGGCGGACGACGGCTGTAATCATCTTCACGGTCACGCCACGGGTCACGAAGCGCTTCATGAAGACGCTCTAGCTCCTGATAGTCGCCCTTTTCAGCCTGCTCAATTGCACGCTGCGCCAGCCAGTTACGCAAAATCAGAGCGGGGTTGGCCTGCTTCATCGCCTGCTGTCGCTGGGCATCATCAATGTGCTCTTGCTGCAAACGGGAGCGATAATGAGTGAACCAATCATCAAACGCCGCTCTGTCGATAAACTCATCGCGCAACGGTGATGCTATACTGTGCTGTTCAGTATCGCTCAACAGACGGAAGGTGCGCGTGTAGTCACTGCCCTCGCGCTCCATCAGCGCATACAGGCCGTTGAGCAGATCGTTATCCCCGCTCTCCTCGCTAAACAGCCCCAGCTTCTGGCGCATTCGTTGGCCATATTCCCGGAATAGCGTGTGCTGATATCCCTCAAGCGCTGCGTTGAGCGTATCAACATCAATAAGCGTCGACAACGACTGCGCCAGACACTGCAAATTCCACAGCCCTACCGCTGGCTGATTATCGAAACGATAACGCCCCTGAGTGTCCGTATGATTGCAGATATATTCCGGCTGATAATCATCCAGAAAACCGAAGGGACCGTAATCCATCGTCAAGCCCAGGATTGACATGTTATCAGTGTTCATCACGCCGTGGGCAAACCCTACCGTTTGCCAGCGAGCAATCATTATTGCCGTACGGGAAACCATATCTTTGAACCACATACCGTAGCGGTCGGGCTCATCCTGCAGATGTGGCCAATGGTGACGGATAGCGTAATCAGCAAGCTGACGAACCTTCTCCATTTCGCGGCGATAGTAGAAATGTTCAAAGTGACCGAAGCGAATATGGCTTTCAGCAACGCGCATCAGCATGGCACCAGATTCCACCGTCTCACGGTAGACCGGCGTATCGCTAGCAACGATAGCCAGCGCACGAGTGCCGCCGATCCCCAAATAGTGCATCGCCTCAGAAGCCAGGCTTTCGCGTATCGTGGAACGCAGAACTGCGCGACCATCCCCCATCCGCGAATAGGGCGTCAGGCCCGCGCCTTTCAGGTGCCAGTCGAGCGTTTTGCCATTTTCCAGCTGCTGCTCACCAAGCAGAATACCGCGTCCGTCACCGAGTTGACCGGCCCAGGCCCCAAACTGATGTCCGCTGTAGACCTGTGCCAGCGGTGACATGCCCGGTAATAGCGTTTCGCCGCCCCACACACCTGCCCCTTGTGGTGGGGAAAATAATGATTCAGGGATGGTTAATTTCTGCGCCAACGGTGCGTTATGCCAGATAACGCGAGCATTGCTCAGCGGTGTAGGCTGTAGCGAAGTGTAAAATCCCGGCAGCTCATCGCGCCAGCGAGTGTTAAATGACAGGTTCATGGTTCCTCCTGTCCGTAGTGTATTGGGTTACGGTACGTAAAACACCCGAGGAACAGCAGGGTTATTGTTGCACTAATGTTATTAAAGATGATTCCGGCACCACTGGCCATAAACTGCCGAGCATACCGTTAAAACCATAAGGCATTACGCGCTGACGAATAGTTTCATCATCAATCCCCGATACCATGATCCCCTGACAGTACGGTTGAATCTGGCTCACAATAGCGCGCATAAAAGGTTCAAACGAGAGGGATTTAAGCTGACGCTGCACAAAGCTTTTATCCAGCACAATTCGTTTAAATAACCCGGTAAACACCGCCCTGGTAGAGGCATTACCCGCACCAAAATCGCTTAGCGCGAGCGGGAAATAGTGGCTGAGTTTACTCAGCGGATGATTTTCATCAATATCATTTAACCCAGGGAACTGCTCACTGACGGCAAGCTCGAGAAAGGGTAAACGCTGCACGCTGGCGGCGAGTTCTTCATCATTCAGTAAGGCATCGACCACACCAGGCGGGATCATTATCCACGCGGTCAGATTATGCTGCATAAAAAACAGCTGGCAGGTGGTCAATAGCGCCAGTTTCTCTTGAAACAAGGTTATTTCTTGTTGTTGCGTCAGGCGAGGTAACACCAGGCTAGTTGGAATTCGAACGTGGTTATTAAGACCGCTAAACTGACACACCACTTTTAAGCCAACAAGCAG
The DNA here is from genome assembly GCF_902485085.1 of uncultured Kluyvera sp. Classification (NCBI taxonomy): domain Bacteria; kingdom Pseudomonadati; phylum Pseudomonadota; class Gammaproteobacteria; order Enterobacterales; family Enterobacteriaceae; genus Kluyvera; species uncultured Kluyvera sp. The sequence goes on along the minus strand of NZ_CABTJS010000192.1, from coordinate 3,760 downwards.
CCCGTCGCTATTTCGGGCGGGAAGAAAATACAACTGAGAACTATATGTATTATCCAGCGCTACAATCATTGCGACTGCCCTTCACTAAAAGTCATGTCCGGGTTCCTGACGTCACAAAGCAAAAAACCTACGGTAATGGATGCTGAGCCTATTCCTTTCATCGGTTCCTTTTTATTTCATCGGTCCGTCACTGGATCGTAATGATTGTAATCGAAAGTCACGGAATAACACAATCAACCTTAAGTTCTATGATCTTGTCTAACAAAAACGAGAATATAGCAGGCTATTTATTTTAATTTTCACGGCCGATTAAAAGAAAAGGAGGCATTTCGCCTCCTTTTCTTTCTGATTAAATTCGTCTGGCTTGCCAGAAATTCTTTCGCCAGTAGACGTTATCCAGAGAGGAACGCGTTACGCCCTGACTAGTTGAAGCATGAATAAACTGGTTATCCGTATCGTAGATACCGACATGGAGTCCGCTCTCTCCCGCGCCGGTTTTGAAAAAGACTAAATCGCCTGGAAGCAGCTCGTCTTTATCTATCTCAGTGCCAATTTTTGCCTGCTGCCGCGTCTCCCTTGGCAACTGCATTTCAAACTTGTCGCGGAACGTCATCAGCACAAACGCCGAACAATCAACGCCACGGCGAGTCATGCCGCCATAGCGATAAGGTGTTCCATGCCAATTCTGTAGCTGGTCATTAAGGCCGGCAATGACGGCGATGGAATCCGAAAGTCGCGGATTTGGTGGCGGAGCCCGGTGGCTGCTACACCCTGCTAAAATGAATGCCACAAGAAAAAGAGTCCAGAAACGCATATCCAGCGCATCCTCTGTTTTTTTATTCACTCATAAATTATATCGATTCACGATCGACTAGCAAGCAATGCCGATAGTAGCAAGAAGAGTATGGATTAATTTTCGCCGTCATTCTCATAAATGAGCATTTGGTGACCTGCTATTTCCAGTTTCTGGAAGGTCATATTATAAGCGGCCGCTAAATGGCCTGGCTGCAATACGGATTCGGTACCACCGCTGGCTATCATCCGGCCTTCACAGAGCAACCAGGTATGGCCTGCATGGCGCAGGGTGTAGTTAAGATCGTGACTGCTCATCACCACGGCAACCCCGGCAGCGCAGAGTTCTACCAACAGTTTATCCAGCGCAGCCTGCTGAGCAACATCAAGGCTGTTCATTGGTTCATCCAGCAGCAAAAGCTGTCCATTCGGGTTAACCGCGGGATGAATCTGTAAAATAACGGCAGCCAGTCGGACGCGCTGCCACTCGCCACCGGAAAGCTGGCTGACGTTTCGTTTAAGTTTATTACTCAGCCCAAGCGCATCCGCCACATGGACGGACACTGTAGTATCTTGAGTCTGGGATTGATGCAGCATCAGAAATTGCCAGACCGGCATCGCGAACGGCGGTGCCTGGTGCTGTGAAAGATAGGCCCGATGTCGTGCCAACTGCGCTGCAGGCCAGGTTTCCAACGATTGACCGTTGAACACGATATCGCCCTTCCCGCGGCTGAGTCCGGCCATTCTGGTCAGTAGCGTGCTTTTCCCGGCACCGTTTGGCCCCACCAGATGCACCATTTCGCCTCGTTCTACAACGGCGCTAATGCTCTGGAGTCGAACACCTTCACCGACATTCTGAAGCTGCATCAATGGCATCATTTCTGAGCGATGGCCTGCTTGATGGCGGCAGTCAGGATCGGGTCGTCAGGGGTCATATCAGGAGAAAAACGATTAATCACTTCACCGTCGCGACCAATTAAGAACTTCTCAAAGTTCCACAGGATATCGCCCGGATGCGCGGGTGCGCGGCCTTTGCTCGCCATACGCTCGTAGAAACCGCTGCCTTCTGGTGCAATGGCATCTGGCGCTGCGCGCGTAAGCAGGCTATACAGCGGATGACGTTGCTCACCGTTCACCTCCACTTTGCTAAACAGCGGGAAGGTGACGCCATAAGTCGTGCTGCAGAAGGTTTTGATCTCTTCTTCGCTGCCCGGTTCCTGGCCCAGGAACTGATTGCATGGGAAGCCCAGTACGGTAAAGCCCTCGCCCTGTAAGGACTCCTGAAGCGCTTCCAGTTGCTCGTACTGTGGCGTCAGGCCGCATTTTGATGCCACGTTAACGATCAGCAGCACTTTGCCTTTATAGCCTTCCAACGTGGTTTTTTCGCCATCGATGGTAGTGACGGGGGTGTTCAGAACATTGGTTTGCATAGCATCCTCTTTTCAGCGTGTGTGGGGTCTTATCGCCCGGCCTTTCATAATAGCCAGAGACGCAGGTGTGACACCAAGGCTTTTTCATCAAGGTGCTGCTGTCCTGCGGCCATTTTCCCTTAGTATTTGCCCGACTTCAGCAATAGCCAGATAAATACCGGCGCTCCCAATGTGGCGGTGACCACACCGATGGGCAGCTCAGCCGCCGATAACGCAAGACGCGCCACTATATCCGCAAACAGAAGCGTGCTGGCTCCGGCGAGCGCGCTAGCAGGCAGCAGGACGCGATGATCGGTCAGGCCACACAGACGTAACATATGCGGCACTACCAGGCCGATAAACCCGATAGCACCCGCCAGCGCGACGCTTACCCCAACCAACCAGCCGGTTGCCATCACCAGCAGTTTACGCCACAGCACAATGGGCACACCGAGCTGTCGGGCCGACGTTTCGCCCAGCGCCAGCAGGTTTAGCGACTGCGATTGCAGACATAGCCAGACCATCACCGGCACCAGCGCTCCCATTAGCCAAAGCTGCTGCCAGTCCACACCGCCAAAGCCCCCCATCATCCAGTACATCAACTGGCGCAGGTCGAACGACGTCGAGAAGTAGACAGCCCAGGTCATCAAGGCACTACAGATAATACCCAGCGCCACCCCGGCCAGCAGCAAACGGCTGGTTGATAGATGACGACGAGCAAAACGCATCAGAATGGCAGTAATCGTCAACGCACCGACGATGGCCGCCAGACCCGGCCCCCAGGCAGGTAACACCCCCTGCCCGAGCATGATGGCGGCAATAAGTCCTACACCCGCACCGTTTGATACGCCAAGTAATCCGGGCTCAGCAAGAGGGTTCTCAAACAATGCCTGCATCACGGTGCCAGATAATGCTAACGCCGCCCCCACCAGCATCACTGCCAGCGTGCGCGGTAAGCGGATTTGCCAGATAAAGAGCTGCCCTTTCGCCGTAAACCATTCAGCTGGTGCAATCCATTGATCGCCCGCGCACAGGCCAATAACCAACATCAGCAGGAGAATGAGCGACAACACGATGAGCCAGCGGCGGTGAAGCCGCTGCTGTTGGGATGCATAGACCAGCATAGTTATCCGTAAGCTCGTGGAAAAGCGTTAGATTTTACGGTGGTTACGCCACCAGGAAAAGAAAAAGGCCGCATGCGCGGCCTTTTTAGTTAGTTCAGATTACTCTTCTTTGGGTGTTGCGTTTTCGACCCGGCTTTTTAACTTCTGTCCTGGTCTGAAGGTCACCACACGCCGGGCTGTAATGGGAATATCTTCACCCGTTTTAGGGTTACGTCCCGGGCGTTGGTTTTTGTCACGCAAATCAAAGTTACCAAAACCGGAGAGTTTTACCTGCTCACCGTTTTCAAGAGCGCGACGGATCTCTTCGAAAAACAGCTCAACCAGTTCTTTGGCATCCCGCTTGCTAAGCCCAAGCTTATCAAACAGATATTCTGACATTTCAGCTTTTGTAAGCGCCATAGGTTCAATCCCTCAATGATGCCTGGAATCGCTCTT
>NZ_CABTJS010000191.1:0-2144 GCF_902485085.1 uncultured Kluyvera sp. | reverse complement strand
CAGATAACAACATAGCTGAGAATGCGCTACGGATGGTCAGCCTGGGCCGCAAAAACTACCTGTTCTTCGGTTCGGATCATGGAGGAGAGCGGGGAGCGCTGCTGTACAGCCTGATCGGGGCATGCAAACTGAACGGAGTGGAGCCAGAAAGCTACCTTCGCCATGTGCTTGATGTTATAGCTGACTGGCCGATAAACCGGGTCAGCGAACTACTCCCCTGGCGCGTAGCACTGCCAACTGAATAACACATCCCCGTCAATACGGTTCTCGCTGCACGCTTACAGCGGTCACTACCACTTACAGCAATATCACACTCGAAGACGACCAGGGCAGTCACTTCCGCCTGGTGGTTCGAGACACTGAAGGCCGGATGCTCTGGCGGGCATGGAACTTTGAACCGGATGCCGGTGAAGGTCTTAACCGCTATATCCGCACCTCAGGCATCCATACAGGCACCTCCACCCGCTGAGCCCGAAGCATTTACCCGCGACATTTCACCTTCCCGAATACCCTTTATTCCCCATTCGCCAGCCATCGCCGCTGGCGTTTTTGATTAACGGAGAAATATCCATGACAACGCAGACACAGCAAGACCTCGCCCCCGCGAACCAACCTGAATTTGAACTGACCGTCACGCCGGTCCCCGATGAACAGCGTATCGATTTCTGGTCACAGTACTTTGGCGCTATCCCGCAGTGGCTACTCCTGGAGCCGCATATCTTCGCCTGGATGGACCGCTTCTGCGAGGGCTACAGCGGCGGCATCTGGTCGTTCTACACCCTCAGCAATGGCGGCGCGTTTATGGCCCCTGATGCTGACAATGACGATAAATGGCATCTGTTCAACGGCATGAACGGCAATGGTGCGGAAATGAGCGCGGAAGCCGCAGGTATCGCTGTCTGCCTGATTGAATACAGCCATCACGCCTGTCGCACCGAATGCGATGCCATGACAGAGCACTATTACCGCCTGCGGGAGTATGCTCTGCGGCATCCTGAAGCTCACGCCATTTTGCGTATCATCGACTGACCGGAGGCACAACGGATGAAACAGCTTTCCTTTTTACCCGGCGAGATGACGCCACAGGACCGGCGTCTCATTCAGCGGGCGCTCAGGGCTCTGGACCGGCACTTGCATGAGCCCGGGGGGGGCCTTCACCTCCTCACATGCTGTCCGTGAATGGCTGCGACTGCATATGGCCGCACTTGAGCGGGAAGAGTTCCGGGTGTTGTACTTGGACAACCAGAACCAGCTTATCGCCCATGAAACGCTCTTTAGCGGCACGATTAACCGCACTGAAGTCCATCCCCGGGAAGTGGTCAAACGTGCTCTGCACTTCAACGCGGCTGCGGTGATATTGGCGCATAACCATCCTTCCGGCGAGACAGCTCCCAGCCAGGCTGACAAAGCCCTCACGCAGCGACTGGTGCAGGCACTTCAGCTGGTGGATATCCGCGTTCCTGACCACCTGATTGTCGGCGGCAGGCAAATCTATTCGTTTGCAGAACACGGCCTGTTGTGAGGTATGACATGAAAATTATCAGTAAACGCCGGGCAATGACGATATACCGCCTGCATCCTGAGTCCCGGATCTTTCGCTACTGCAGTGGAAAATATCAGTGGCACGGTAGCGTCTGTCATTACACCGGTAGGGATGTGCCGGATATCACCGGAGTCCTCGCGGTATACGCCGAACGACGCCAGGACCGTAACGGGCCCTATACCTGCCTGATGAGCATCACCCTGAACTGACAATAAAGGAGGTTATCAATGAGCAACATCACATTGGGCCTGCAGCGGAATATCACGCCGCGCCTGGGAGCCCGTCTGGTGCAGGAGGGGAACCGGCTGCATTATCTGGCTGACCGGGCCAGTATCACCGGCAAGTTCAGCGAAGCAGAATGTCTTAAGTTGGATGTGGTATTCCCGCATTTTATCAGCCAGATGGAATCGATGCTGACTACTGGTGAAATGAATCCTCGCCATGCCCACTGTGTCACCCTGTACCACAATGATTTCACCTGCGAAGCCGACACCCTTGGCAGTTGCGGTTACGTGTACATCGCCATTTATCCCACCCAGCGCTAATAACTTTCACGAGAGCAAACATGAAAACTTTACCTGCAACAACTCAGCGGGCGGTG
>NZ_CABTJS010000190.1:0-25358 GCF_902485085.1 uncultured Kluyvera sp. | reverse complement strand
GACGGTGCAGAAGCGAAAATTGCAGCTCAGGCTGAACAGGCTGGTGCAAGCTCCTACAAAATTACCCAGGCTTATTCCGGTAACCGCGTGCACATGACCGCTGAACTGAACAAATAAGCTTAAGCAACTGTAGAAAGAGCGCCCCAGGGGCGCTTTTTTCGTTTTAGCAGTAGGCCGGATTAGTTGATACCTGCCAGACGCAGCAGTGCGGTAACTACCGCAGCAGCAATAATCACGACGATAAGCGGCGCTTTGCGCCAGGCCAGAAATACCGCAAAACCTACCCCCAGCACGCGCGCCGCACCGGAGAAATGCTCCCCCTCATAAAACGTAGTCGCCAGCGCAACGGAAAAGAGCAGCACCGTGGCGGCATCGGAAAGTAGCGCCTGCGAGCGCTCGGAAAAGGCCAGGCGATTACCCAGCTTCGCGCCGCCAAGACGCATCAGATAGGTCCCCACGGAAAGAATGGCGATTCCGGCGATAAACAGCGTCATGTTACCCATTATTTTTTCCTCGCCAGCAGACCAAACAGTGAGAGCAGAACCGGCAGCCCAACCGGCGCGAACGGTACGGCGGCAAGCGATAGCGCCGCGCCGCTGCAGGCGCGGATAAGCGTGGTGCGATTTTTAAAGGCCGGGATCACCAGCGCCAGCAGAATGGCCGGGAATACGGCATCCAGCCCGATGGTTTCTGGTGCGGGCAATAACCTCCCGACTGCTGCGCCAAAAAGTGCTCCGAGCGGCCAGAAGAGTGCGACGCCAAGACCACAGAGCCAGAAAGCGGCTTTGCGCTGTTCAGGGGTGGGTTGCGATAAGCCAAAGACCACGCTTTCGTCGTTCATGATATGGCAGCCAATAAAACTGGCGGCGCGTTTGCCCACCAGGTCACGCACCGTCACGCCAAAAGGAATATGACGAGCGTTGACTAACAGACCCGCCGCCGCCGCGGCCAACGGGTTTCCGCCGCTGGCAACAATGCCGATAAACATAAATTCTGACGCCCCCGCGAGGACGGAGACCGAGAGCAGCAGCGGTACCCACAGCGGGAAGCCGTACGCCATTGCTAGCGAACCATAAGAGACGCCGACTACGCCGACAGCGAGACAAACAAGAAAGACGGCCTTAATTGTGCTGCCTTTCAGACAGGAGAACATTTTTAATGACATCGAATTTTACCATATCGAACGATATATCCATTATAATGAACGAATCAGTGTGGTAGTTCAAGATGAACGTTTCGTTCGATAAATAAAACGATGGAGTTGTGTATGACACAGCCAATCAGCGTGATTGCTCAAAGCCTGGTGCGTGAGCGCGCAAGAACCGGATTATCTCTGGCCGAAATCGCCCGTCGCGCCGGTATTGCCAAATCAACGCTTTCGCAGCTTGAGGCCGGGAACGGTAACCCTAGCCTGGAAACTTTATGGGCACTTTGTGTCGCGCTGGATATTCCTTTTGCCCGTCTGCTTGAGCCGCAGCCCAACAAAACCCAGGTGATCCGCCGGGGTGAGGGGACGAAGGTGATTGCCGAGCAGGCCAACTATCAGGCCACATTACTCGCGACCTGCCCACCGGGCGCGCGCCGCGATATCTATCTGCTGACGACGCAGCCTGGTGCAGACCGTATCTCGCAGCCGCACCCGCCGGGTTCAATTGAGCATATTATTGTCACGCAGGGCCGAGCACTGGTTGGCCTGACCGCAGCGCCGGAAGAGCTGAATGCGGGCGATTACATCTGCTATCCCGCTGATGAGCCACATCTTTTTAAAGCGCTGGAGCCGGATACGCTGGCGATTCTGGTCGCGGAGCAGAACTGAAAGTGGATAGATGCAGATATATATAATTCTGCATCTATTTTTCAAAATCATAACATCAAAATAATATTTAATTTTTATTTGTTTATATATCTTATATTTTGGATTTATAGTTCATCCTACTATTATTATTTTATCTTCCCTCAATGTTATCTCGCTCACGATCTTTTCATTCCCCTTATTTACGCGCTAAAAATTATTAGCTAGTGTTCGTGTGCCTGCTAAGAAATGTAATTTCTCTTTAGAATGTATTCATTCTGGTAAGGGAATTATAAAAACATTCATCACTATTATATAAGTGCGCATGAAATCTCTTTTGGGGTTTCCAGGTTATTCTTTATTTCAAGGAAAGTGAATAATGAAGAAAACGACATTAGCTGTCGCTATTGGATTATTATTAGTGGCTAATACTAGTTTTGCTAAAACAACGAAAATGACGTTGGAGCAGCGACTGGAACAGTTAGAATCCCGTCTGGAAGCAGCAGAAAATCGGGCCGATCGGGCTGAGCAAAAAGTCCAGGATTTGCAGGTACAGCAGGTCGCTGAAATTAAAGAAATTAAAGCTGTTCAGGGCAATACGCCGGTGAACGGTGAAACGCGAGCTGAAGAAACCAGGAAAAATGCGGCCACACCTAACCTTGTTTTGAGTGGCTATGGCGATCTCAAAATCTACGGTGACGTTGAATTCAATATGGATGGCGAAAGCCGCCGCGGTACGCTGAGCAAACTTAATGAAGATCACTCCATTGGAACATGGGATATGGACGGTCGTATCCTGATTGGTTTTGATGGGGTGCGTAAGATGAGTAACGGTCAGTTCGCGGGCTTCTCTATACAACCGTTGGCCGATATGTATGGCACCATGAATCTTGATGATGCGCGCTTCAATTTCGGCCAGGAAAATGACTGGAAAGTGGAAGTCGGTCGTTTCGAAGCTTTCGACATGTTCCCACTGAATCAGGATACCTTTGTCGAGCATTCGGGGAATACTGCGAATGATCTGTATACCGATGGTCAGGGTTACATCTATATGATGAAAGAAGGCCGCGGTCGTTCCGATGCGGGTGGTAACTTCCTGATGAGTAAGCAGGTAGATGACTGGTACTTCGAACTTAACTCGCTGATTGAAGACGGTACTACTCTTTTTTCTGACGGCGATAACGTGAATGTAGACGGTCGTACCTATCACGGTCGTAAGATGGAACAGGATAAAAACGTCGTCTATCTGCGTCCGGTTGTGAACTGGAAGCCAACATCTGAGCTTTCTTTCTCCGCGGCAATGGAATCGAACGTGGTGAACAACGCTTACGGTTATACCAACAGCAAAGGCGAGTTTGTCGATCAGTCTGACCGTACCGGCTATGGTTTAACCATGACCTGGGATACCACTAAAGGTGACCCGGATAATGGCGTTATCTTTAACCTGAACACTGCCTATCTGGACGCCACTAACGAAGATGACTTTACTGCGGCCACTAATATCTGGTGGAAAAATGTTGAAGTGGGTTATATCTACGCACACAATAAAATTAGCGATTTTGCGGGTGTAGTCTGTGATAACAACTGCATTATTCAGGAAGAAGGCACTTACGATATTCATACAGTCCATGCGTCATATTGGATTAAAAACGTAATGAATATGGAGAACTTTAATATTTATCTGGGGACTTATTATTCTAAAATCCAGAGTGATGAAAAAGTCTCCTCTGATGACGATCGCTACGGCGCACGTGTCCGCTTCAAATACTATTTCTAAAAATGAAAAAGGCCTCTGGATACAGAGGCCTTTTTATATGGCACGGTATACAAACCGTTTATTTATTCCAGATAAAACACTTCTTTCAATTCTGCGCTCACCGGGCTGTTATCCGGGTTAGACGGCATCACGTCGGTCATGTGCTTCCACCAACGCTGGCACACCTCGGTGTTCGCCACCGCGTTCCAGCGATCTTCGGACTCAATCTCTACGGTTGCAAACAGCAGGTTACGTTCTTTATCGAGATAAATCGCGTAATGGTGAGCGCCGTGTGCTTTTAGCACGGCTTCCAGCTCCGGCCAGATTGGGCTGTGGCGGCGTTGGTACTCTTCGTGTGCGTTGGCGTTCACCTGCATCACAAAGGCTTTACGGATCATAAGGCCTCCAGGTACAGCTCGCGAACTTCATCGCGGCTGGCGGTACGCGGGTTGCAAGGCGCACATGGGTCGGCCAGCGCTTTATCCAGCCAGCCTTCGATATCAGCTTTGGTCACGCCGAGTTTGCTGAACCCTTCAGGAATGCCCACGCGAGCGCTGAGTTTACGGATGGCGGCGATCGCCTCCATGCTCGCAACTTCATCGCTCATGTTGCGGGTATCAACGCCCATCGCCTGCGCCACGCGGGCAAAGCGCGCTACGGCATTCGGGCGGTTAAAGTTCTCGATGATTGGCAGCAGAATAGCGTTACACACGCCGTGCGGCAGGTTGTGCGTGGCACCCGGCTGATGCGCCAGCGCGTGTACTAAACCCAGACCGGCGCTGTTAAACGCCATGCCCGCCAGATACTGGCCAAATGCCATCTGCTCGCGAGCTTCCAGGTTGTGACCCTCGTCGACGGCTTTCGGCAGCCACAGAGTTATAAGGCGAATGGCTTCGAGCGCGTTGGCATCGGTCAGCGGGTGTGCGCCGACGGAGACATACGCTTCAACCGCGTGAGTCAGCGCGTCCATGCCGGTGGCGGCGGTGACGGAAGCCGGAATATCGAGCATCACGCTGGCATCGTCAACGGCGATGTCCGGAATGATGTTGGAATCGATAATCACCTCTTTCACCTGGCGCGCGGAATCGATGATCACCGCGTTGCTGGTCATTTCTGCGGCAGTACCGGCGGTGGTATTGATCGCCACCAGATGGACGCCCGCATTCAGCACTTTGCCGACGCCAGAGTACGCGGTTGACGGACCAGGGTTGGCGGTCAGGATCTTAATCGCTTTCGCCGTGTCGATCGGACTGCCGCCGCCGAAGGCGATGATGTAGTCACAGTTTTCGGCCTGATAGGCGGCAAAGCCTTTTTGCACCAGCTCTTCGGTTGGGTTCGGGAAAACCTCATCGAACAGGTGATAAGACATTTTATGCTCGTCCAGCGCGGTGAACAGGCTCTCCAGCAGGCCCATTTTCACCAGTTGGCCGTCGGTGACGATCAGCGCTTTTCCCCATTGCTTACCGGCAACCAGGTTGACCATATCACCAATGGCGCCCGCGCCGTGCAGGCTGATTTTTGGCAGTGCTAACATAAAACTCATGGTGTTTCTCCTTAAATACCTAACTTATGAAATCCTGTTTTCCCCTCATCCTGTGGGGTGAGGAGCATCTTTAAATTCGTCTTCGTTGCATCACCCGGCGAGCAATAATCGGCAGTGAAATCACCACGATCAGCATCGCGCCGATGATGATGGACATGACGATGCCGGGGACGTTTAGCAGGCTCAGCCCGAAGGTGACGAGCCCCATCAGAAAGGCGGCGATAATGACGCCGACCATGCTGCCGGAGCCGCCAAGAATGTTAATGCCGCCGAGTACCGCCATGGTCACCACCGCCAGCTCCCAGCCCATCGCAATGGTGGGCCGGGTACTGCCCAGACGAGAAGTTAGCAGCACCGCCGCCAGGCCAGACATCAGCCCGACCAGCGCGAACAGCAGCATGTTGTGGCGCTTAACGTTAATCCCCGAAAACCATGCACCGGTGGGGTTATTGCCGATGGCGTAGGTGCGGCGACCAAAGTTGGTTTTGTGCAGCAGGAAGGCAAATGCTGCGGCGAGCACGATAAACAGCGCAAACTCAAACGACAGTGCGCCCCATACGTAGCCCTGGCCGAACCAGGCGAAGCTCTCCGGGTATTTGTTCAGTGCCTGGTCACCGAGCAGAATGTAGGTAATGCCGCGATACAGGCTCATCGTGCCGATGGTGATGACGATGGAAGAGAGGTTAAAGCGGGTGACCAGAAAGCCGTTAAACAGCCCGCACAGCAGACCGACCCCTAGCCCAACGCAAACCAGCAATGGCGTGTCCATTCCAGCGGCGGCGCAGAAACCCATCAGCGTGGAGCTCAGGGCGATAGTCGACGCGACCGAAAGGTCAATCTCGCGGGCGATAATCAGCATCGCCATCGGCAGCACGATGATCGCTTTCTCGGTGAAGTTGAAGGTGGCGTCCGACAGGTTCCAGATGTTGAGGAAGTAGGGCGAAGCCAGCGCGTTGCCGACAAACACCAGCAGCGTCACCGCCAGTAAAAAGCCTTCCCAGCACAGCAGACGCTGGAAGAACGACGGCGCAGCGATTTCCGTTTTAATCTCGTCCGGCATCATTATTTTGCTCATGAGCGCACCGCCTGTTTTTGTCGGGCCAGCGCGGCATCGCGCAGGATCAGTCGTCCTTTACGTTTATTGCCGCGTTCGTTCAGCAGGACGGCAATCACAATGACCGCGCCGGAAATGGCCATCTGCCAGAACGGCGAAATACCGATCACCGGCAGGGCGTTGTTGATGATGCCGAGGAACAGCGCGCCGCACAGGCAGCCCACCACGCGCCCGGTGCCGCCCATGGTGCTGATCCCGCCAATCACGCAGGCAGCTACTACCTGAAGTTCGAAGCCGTTAGCGACGTCGACGTAGGCCACGGCAAAGCGCGAGATCCACAAATAGCCGCAGAACCCGGCCAGTGCGCCAGAAAGGCAGAAGCTGACGAACTGCATTTTCCCGGCGTTGATCCCGGTGTAGTAGGCGGCGGTGGCGTTGCCTCCGGCGGTGTAGAGCGCCCGCCCGGTGCGGCTAAAGCGCAGGAAGTAGCCGACCAGCAGCAGCGCAGCCACGGCACACCAGCTTAGTACCGGCAGGCCCAACAGTGAGGCTCGCGGCAGGCCGAGGAAATCGGCGCTCATCTGATGCGAGTTGACCCAGCCGCCGTCGGAGAGCAGGAAGATAATCCCGCGGTAGATGCTCATGGTGCCAAGCGTCACCACAATCGCCGGAATACCGAGCTTCCAGACCAGCAGGCCGTTAATCATGCCCATCACCAGCCCCAGCGCCGTCGCTAGCAGCAGTAACGCCCATACAGGAACGGTCGGATAATGGAAGTTAAGCAGCGCAACGATCATCCCGGTGAGCGCCAGATTGGCGGCCATCGACAGGTCGATGCCTTTGGTTAGCAGCACCATCATCTGTCCCAGCGCGAGGATGATTAGGATGGCGGTATCGTTGAACATTTCCACCAGGTTACCCGGTGAGACGAACGACGGCACGCGGCTGCCGATGGCACCGATCATCAAAATGATGACCGCGGCGAGGAGCGCTTCGCGGTGTTTAAATAAGGATTGCCACATTTATGCTGCCTCCTTCCCCGCGCCGCTGGCGGCACTGACGATGGTTTCCGCGGTGGCTTCACCGGCCTGATATTCCGCGACCATCAGCCCTTCATGCATCACGATAATGCGGTCGGCCATGCCCATCACTTCCGGCAGTTCCGATGACACCATAATCACCGCCAGCCCCTGAGCAACCAGCTCGGACATAAACTGATGCACCGCGGCCTTCGAGCCGATATCGATGCCTTTGGTCGGTTCATCCAGAATGATCACGTCAGGATGAGTTGCCAGCCATTTGCCGATCACCACTTTCTGTTGATTACCGCCGGAGAGAGTCTCCACCGGCTGTCGCCAGCTAAAGGCTTTTACCTGCAATCGTCGGGCGTATTCGTCGGCAAGCTGCCATTCGCGTGCGTCGTTGAGCACGCCGCGCGGGTTGAGTTTGCTCAGCTGCGGCAGGCTAATGTTCTGGGCAATCGGCAGTTCGATAATCGCCCCCTGCTTTTGTCGCTCTTCCGGCACGCAGACGATTCCGGCATTGATGGCATCAGCAGGCTGGCGAAAACGTACCGGTTTGCCGTTCAGCACGATCTCCCCGGACGACGGATGCGACACGCCGGAAAGCGCCTGCATCAGCTCGGTGCGCCCGGCGCCGACCAAGCCGTAAAAGCCGAGAATTTCCCCTTTACGCAGGGTGAAGTCGATATGGGCAAATTCGGTCGGGTGGCAAAGGTCTTTGACCTCCAGCACCACGCTGCCTTTTTCACAGGCCACTTTCGGGTAGGTTTGCGTGATCGCACGGCCTACCATCATGGCAACCATTCGCTCTTCGGTTATCTCATTGATTGCGCCAGAGCCCACGTATACGCCGTCGCGCAAGATGGTGTAGTGATCCGCGAGCTCAAAAATTTCATCAAACTTGTGCGAGATAAACAGGATGGCTTTGCCTTCCAGCTTCAGACGTTCAACGATTTGATAAAACTCCAGAATCTCGTGCTGGGAGAGGGCAGCGGTGGGCTCGTCGAGGATCACCACCTGCGCCTCAAATGACAACGCGCGCGCGATCGCCACCATGTGGCGCTGGGCGATGCTGAGGGTTTTTAAGATGGCGCGCGGGTCAATCTGCACGTCGAGGCGGGTGAGGATTTCCCGCGCTTTCTGGTGCATCGCAGGCCAGTCGAGCTTTTTCAGCCAGCCCTTATACAGATACTGGCCGACAAAAATATTTTCGGTGACCGAGAGTTCATCGAACAGCACGGTTTCCTGATGAATGGCGGTGATCCCTACCCGGTGCGCGGAGTCCGGCGTGGGCAGGGTAATCGGAATGGCCTTGTAGAGAATCTCGCCCTCTTCGGCCTGATAAATGCCGGTCATCACTTTGACCAGCGTGGACTTGCCCGCGCCGTTTTCACCGATTAACGCGGTGACCTTGCCGGGCCAGAGATCGAGCTGTACGTTTTCAAGCGCGCGCACGCCGGGGAAGACTTTGGTTATCCCCTTAAGCTGCAGCAAAGGTGTAGCCATAATCGTTCTCCATCATTGGGGATTTGTAGGGCAGGTAAGCCATAGCGCACCTGCCGTTTTGCCGGATGGCGCTAGCGCTTATCCGGCCTACAAAACGCATCAGAAGATTTTTGAGAACTTATCAATATTGCTGGCATCGTAGACGAACGGCTCGGACATCGCGCCGTTGCCGTCAGCATCGAGCTTCACTTTGCCCAGCTTGCCCATGCTGGCTTCGGTTTTGGTTGCCGTGCCTTTTACCAGGTCATCAGCGAGATAGGTCGCGGCATAGCCCAGATCGATCGGATTCCAGATGGCGAAGCTTTTGCTCGCGCCGGACTTAATCGCCCCGGCCATTTCAGACGGCAGCCCCAGCCCGGTAACGTAAACTTTGCCGATTTTTCCCTGATCCTTCACCGCCTGCGCCGCCGCGACGATGCCGACGGAAGACGGTGAGACAATCACTTTCAGGTCCGGATAGGACTTCAGCAGCCCGACCGCTTCACGGTAGCTTTTATCCGATAGGTCGTCGCCGTAGGCCACGGTCACCAGGTTGATGGACGGATAATTCGGCAGCACCTTTTTCATCTCGCCAATCCAGATATTCTGGTTGGTGGAGGTTGGGGTCGCGCTCAGAATGGCGACATCGCCTTTCTCCACGTTCAGCGCTTTCAGCGCATCGGCGGCAAGCTTAACGTTGGTTTCACCAATCAGCTGATTGTTCGACGGATTCAGGTGAATCTGGCGGCCACCGGCGGCAACGCCGGAATCCCATGACACGACTTTAATGCCGCGCTGCATGGCTTTTTTCAGTACCGGTACGACGGCATCGGGATCGTTAGCGGAAATCGCGATCGCATCGACGCCCTGGGCGATCAACCCATTGAGCACTTCGATCTGCGCCTCGGCCGTGGTGGTGGTCGGGCCGGTGTAAATGACTTTAACATCGCCTAACTCTTTGGCCGCCTCCTGTGCGCCAACGTTCGCGGCTTCGAAGAAGCCATTGCCTAATGACTTCGCCACAAGGGCAATTTTCACTTCAGCTAAAGCGGAACCGGACAACGCCAGGGCGGCAACGGTGAGGATGAAGCTTGCTTTTATTTTCATTGCTTGTACTCCACGGTTTTGAGTTAGTTGGTTTGCAGGTAACAGAATTTTTTCCCCTGCGGATCGTTGCCCGCAGGGGTTATGCGATGTTCTTACTTGTACAGATTTAATGCGCTGGCCATCGGAGTCACGCCAAAGCGCTGGCCGAGGGCAATCAGTTCTTGCTGCGTGATGGTCTGCTTCATGCCGCCCATCGAGTACACCTTAACCAGCACTTCTGCGGATTTTTCGGCGGTATCAATCAGACCAAAAGTTTCGTCGAGCGTAGGGCCGCTGCCGAAGACGCCGTGGAACGGCCACAGCACAAGAGAGTGTTGCTGCATAGAAACGGCGGTCGCCTGACCGATTTCATCGGTGCCCGGCACCATCCACGGCAGAATGCCGACGCCGTCCGGGAAGACCACCAGACACTCGGTGCTGCCTTCCCACAGTTTGCGGGTAATCAGCGCGGAGTCGTTTTCCAGTACGTAGGTCAGCGCGATCAGGTTGGTCGCGTGGCAGTGCATGATGACGCGGTCTTTACCGCCGGTCAGTTTGATACGTTCGCAGTGTGACAGGAAATGCGCCGGCAGCTCGGAGGTTGGTACAGCTTCGTGAGTCAGCCCCCACAAAATATGGTAGCCCGCGCCGTCGCTATCGACTTTCACCACGCCGAGGTTGGCGGCCGGGTCGAGCTGTACGTTGCGGAAGAACTTGCCGGAACCGGTGACGATAAACGGCGTATTCGCCAGCATTGGCATTGGCTGGCTCAGGGCGATATAGCGCGGTTTAGCGTGGAAATCGGCGGTGAACGGCGCGATATCCGCGTCGTCCAGGCGCAGCGTCAGGTTGCCGCCGTTGCGTTCGTCCCAGCCTTTTAACCAGGCGTCAGAGGTGGCTTTAATCATGCCCTGGACGAACCAGGAATCGGTAATGGTCTGCATAGTCTTTGTGTCCTGTTTGCTTTAATGCCCGATGGCGCTGCGCTTATCGGGCCTACAACGGCTGTTGTTTCGTAGGCCGGATAAGGCAAAGCCGCCATCCGGCAATCGCACTCGATTATTTACGCTTATTCAGTATCTCTTTCTCGTAGCTGCGCACGCTCTCCAGCCACTGGCTGCCCGCAGGCGTATCGTTACGCTGGCAGTACATTTCCCACACCGCTTGCCACGGCAGGCACTTCTGCTCTTCCAGCAGCGCCAGACGCGCGGTGTAGTCACCGTCAACTTCCAACTGACGCAGCTGTTCGGTTGGCTCCAGCAGCGCGCGCAGCAGGGCTTTCTTCATGTTGCGGGTACCGATAACCCACGCGGCGATGCGGTTGATGGAGGCGTCGAAGAAATCAAGGCCGATGTGCACACGGTCAAACAGGTCGTGGCGGATGATTTCGCTCGCGATGGCCTGAGTTTCGTCGTCCAGCACCACCACGTGGTCGCTGTCCCAACGTACCGGGCGGCTCACGTGCAGCAGCAGGCGCGGCACGTACAGCATGGCGGCGGAGATTTTGTCCGAGATAACTTCGGTTGGGTGGAAGTGACCAGCATCCAGGCACAATGCGGTCTGGCGGCTGGTGGCATAGCCCATATAGAATTCGTTAGAGCCGACGGTGTAGCTTTCCGCGCCAATACCGAACAGTTTGCTTTCCACGGCGTCAATGTGGTGCGCCGGGTCCAGTTTTTCGCTGATGACTTCATCCAGCGCGGCGGCCAGACGCTGGCGCGGTGCTAAACGGTCAACGGTCACGTCTTTCATGCCGTCCGGGATCCAGATGTTCATCACCGAAGGCGTCCCCAACTGCTCGCCAAAGTAGGCGGAAACGCGGCGGCTGGCCTTGCAGTGGTCAATCCAGAACTGGCGAATTTTCGGGTCGGCGTGGGACAGCGTAAAGCCGTCTGCGCTCAGCGGGTGCGAGAAGCAAGACGGGTTAAAATCGAGGCCCAGCTTGTGTTCTTTCGCCCACTCAACCCAGTTTTTGAAGTGCTCCGGTTTGATTTGGTCTCGTGCTACCGGGGTGTCAGACTCCAGATAGATAGCGTGCAGGTTGAGACGTTTTGGCCCAGGGATCAGGCTCAGCGCCTGCTCCAGGTCGGCGCGCAGCTCGGTAGCGTTGCGCGCTTTGCCCGGGTAGTTACCGGTCGCCTGAATGCCACCCGTTAAACTGCCTTCTGGATTTTCAAAACCCGCGACGTCGTCGCCCTGCCAGCAGTGCATCGAAACCGGTAAACGGTCCAACTGGCGTAACGCCTCTTCGACATCGATACCTACAGCGGAATAGCGCTGTTTCGCGAGTTCCCAGGCTTGGTCAAGTTGAGTGGTCATGCGCAAAGCTCCTTTGTCTGTCGTTTTTGCTGAAACTGCGCAACGTAGCGGGCAATTTCATGGTCTGGATTGGGGGTGAATGTGGTGAGGCCGTAGTTACCGGTCACCACCTTGCGGAAATCGTCAACGTTAGTGAGCTCGTCCAGCGTCATTAGCTGAATGCCGATATTGCCGAGGGTTGATGCTTCAATCGGTCCCGCGACCACGGTAATACCGCAGGCATCAGCGCAAAGCTGGTTCAGCATCTGGTTCTGGCAGCCGCCGCCCACGATGTGCAGCTGGCTGAACGGCTTGCCGCGAAGCTGCGCCAGTTCGTTGAGCACGTCGGCATACAGCAGCGCCAGGCTGTCGAAGATGCAGCGCGCCAGTTCGGCAGGCGTGGTCGGAATGGGCTGTGCCGTTTCGCGGCAGGCGGCCTGAATCTCCGCGCTCATGTTTTCCGGGTTGATGAAGCGGTCTTCGTTCGGGTTAATCAGATAGCGGCAGGCTGGCAGTGCCTGCGTTTTTGCAATCAGCTCAGGCAGGTCGCCAACATGTTGTTCTTTCAGGACGCGCTGTAGCAGCCACAGACCCATGATGTTTTTCAGCACCCGGTAGCGCCCTTCCGCACCACCTTCATTGGTGATGTTGGCGCGCTGCGCCATCTCGCTGGTGTACGGGGTTTTACTTTCAAAACCCATCAGCGACCAGGTGCCGGAGGAGAGATAGGCGGCATCGTGGTCTGCCAGCGGTGAGGCAATCACGGCGCTCGCGGTATCGTGGCTGGCGACGGCAACCACCGGGATTTTATTACCCAGCGGGCAGATCCAGTGACCGATCACATTGCCGGGGTGGGTCGGCGTACCGAACCACTCGCGCGGCGCACCGGTCCAGTTCAGCAGGTCTTCATCCCAGTTATCGCTGTTAATATTGACCAACTGCGTGGTGGTGGCGTTGGTGTATTCCCAGTTCATTTTTCCGGTCAGGCGGAAGCTAAGGTAGTCCGGGATCAGCAACGCATGAGCCGCTTTACTGACCAGCTCCGGTTGCTGTTCAACCAGCGCCCGTAGCTGGTAGAGCGTATTGAACGGTAGAAACTGAATGCCGCTGCGACGATAGATCTCACCTTTACCCAGTTGTTCCATCGCCAGGGCCATGACGCCATCGGTGCGGCTATCGCGGTAGGCCACCGGCAGGCCAACGCGCTGCCCGTGCTTGTCCAGAAGGACGTAGTCCACGCCCCAGGTGTCGATACCGATGCTGTCGATCAAAATGCCTTCATCGCACACTTTGTTGAGGCCGATGCGGATTTCCGCTTCCAGCGCGTCGATATCCCAGGTATCGAAACCTTCCTGCTTATGCAGATTGTTCACGAAACGGTGAATTTCGCGCAGTGAAAGCGAACGCTGTTCGGCATCAAAGCGCGCCAGCATTACGCGTCCGCTGGAGGCGCCTAAATCGACGGCCACACAATGGCGAAAAGTCATGGCAAGAGTCCTTCTATGAGTCATTGCCAGACAGTCTAGAAAAAGCGCAATGTCACAACCTTCTCGTTACTGACAGGCGAAATTAGGCGCTGGCAAGAAAGCAAAGATGAACGTGAGAGAGTTCACAAATTCCGCCGATGGCAGGGTTTTCAGGGGGTGTGATGATGACCGCATTTCCCGATCTTTCCGGCTGTTTCTTGAAAAAACGACCGGCTTTGCGCGGTTTGCTGTCAAAACGTCAAGGTCAGATCGCTCATCGGATATTACTATCCTGATAATCTTTCTCATTTGTTGAGGCTCGCGATGACCGTACTACACAGCGTGGATTTCTTCTCTTCTGGCAAGCTTCCCGTGGCTATCGAACCTCGACTTCCTCAGGCTGCATTTCCTGAGCATCATCATGATTTTAATGAGATTGTTATTGTTGAGCACGGTACGGGTATTCATGTGTTCAATGGTCAGCCGCATACCATTTGTGGCGGCACTGTTTGCTTCGTTCGCGACTTTGACCGGCACTTATATGAGCACACGGAAAACCTCTGTCTGACGAATGTGTTATATCGCGCGCCGGATGCTTTCCAGTTCTTGTCAGGTCTGAATAAACTGCTGCCGCAGGAGCAGGACGGTCACTATCCTTCCCATTGGCGCGTAAACCAAAGCACGCTACAGCAGGTGAGGGCGATCGTCGGCCAGATGGAAGAGGCGAACGACAGCACCGATATGATGTCGCTGGCCAATCGCGAAATTCTGTTTATGCAGCTGCTGGTGCTGCTGCGTAAAGGCAGTCAGGAACAGGGGGCGATGGATAACGATGCGCGCCTGAATCAGCTGATGGCGTGGTTGGAAGAGCATTTCGCGGAAGAGGTGTGCTGGGAGGGGCTGGCGGAACGTTTCTCGCTCTCTTTGCGTACCCTGCACCGCCAGCTCAAACATTGCACCGGCCTGACGCCACAGCGCTACCTTAACCGTCTGCGCCTGATTAAAGCGCGCCATATGCTGCGCCACAGCGATGAGAGTGTGACCGAGATTGCTTATCACTGTGGTTTTGGCGACAGTAACCACTTTTCTACCCTTTTTCGTCGCGAATTTGACTGGTCGCCACGCGATATTCGCCAGGGGCGAGATACCCTGCTTCAGTAACGAGAAGACAATCACCGTTTTTTGCCTCGAAACGGCGAATAATAAGGAGTTGTTAGTCGTGAGGTGCCCGCGTGTCAGGTCAGTTAATTCTTCGAAAAGCCGATTTTTTTGCCAGCCCGGCGCAGGCCGTGGCGGTGGCTGACCGCTATCCACAAAATGTCTTTGCTGAGCATACCCATGAATTCTCCGAGCTGGTGATGGTCTGGCGCGGCAACGGTTTGCACATTCTCAACGACCGTCCCTATCGTATTACCCGCGGCGACCTGTTTTACATTCGCGCCGAGGATAAACACTCTTACGCCTCTGTTAACGATCTGGTTTTACAGAATATTATTTACTGTCCTGAGCGCTTAAAGCTCAACCTCGATTGGGTAGCTCATATTCCCGGGCTGCACGGCTCGCATTGGGCACCGCACTGGCGGATAGGCAGTACCGGCATGACGCAGGCGCGGCAGATAATGACTCAGTTGGAGCAAGAGAGCCGCAAAGACGACGCGTTAGCCAACGAGATGTCCGAGCTGCTGTTTGCCCAACTGGTGGTATGCCTGAAGCGGTACCGTTATGCCACCGATAACCAGGCGGCGACGCAGAGTGAAGCCTTGCTCGACAAGCTGCTGACGGTGCTGGCGGGCAGCCTGAATCGTCCTTTCGTACTTGATACCTTCTGCGAGCAGCAGGGCTGTAGTGAACGCGCTCTGCGTCAGCAGTTCCGCAGCCAGACCGGCATGACCGTTAACCACTACCTGCGCCAACTGCGAATTTGCCACGCGCAGTACCTGCTCCAGCACACGGAAATGCTGATTGGCGAAGTCGCAATGAGCTGCGGGTTTGAGGATAGTAACTATTTCTCGGTGGTATTTAACCGTGAGATAGGGATGACGCCAGGGCAGTGGCGGCAACGGAGTCGCGTTGCCGCCTGAGGTTCGCGGTTTAGCTTGCCATACCTAGCCCAACGACGTTGGCGGCAATAATGATGACGACGCAGCCCAGACTCAGTACGCTAACGGGTTGGCGTCCGGCATTTTTCCACTCTTTCAAAATCAGCCCCACCAGACCGCCACACAGCACATAGAAGCTCATGTGCAGCATCCAGCTCATATAGTCATACTGCGACGGAATGCTGGCGTGGCCCCACGCGTAGAAGAAGAACTGGAAATACCACATCAGCCCGCCTAAGGCAGAAAGCAGAATGTTGCTGATTATCAGCGGTTTTGCCAGCGAGAAGTCGGCTTTTATCGACAGGTTTTTGACTTTTAGCAGACGAATAAAGCAGAAGCCGAGGTTAACCAACGCGCCGCCGCCCATAATGACCACGTAGCTTGGCAGCGCGGTATAGAGCGGGTCGACCCCTAGCGCGGCGGCGGCTTCGTGCATCGGCTCGGCGGCGTTCATGGCAAAGGACATCCCGGCGGAGAAGACGCCGCACATGATGGCCAGCATTAACCCTTTCTTCAGGTTGAAATCTTCCGCTTTGATGCCCATTTTGCGCTCTTTCAACTGCCCGGCACGGGTGACAATCCCGACACCGATAACGGCTATCAGCACACCCAGCAGCGTCATCTGGCCGCCCTGGGTGTGAATGAGTACGTCAAACTGGCCGTTAATAATTGGTGTCATTAACGTACCAACAATCAGCGTGATGCCAATGGCAATACCGATCCCCATCGACATGCCGAGATAGCGCATGGTGAGGCCGTAGTTGATGTTGCCGACCCCCCACATGGCGCCAAATAGAAACACCGGCAGGAGCGTTGAAGCGCTGAAGGAACGATAGTAGGCCCAAAAGTCGGGCAAGAGCAGGGCGCTGACCGCCCAGGGCAGGATAATCCACGAAACAATCCCGCCAATAGACCACATGGTTTCCCATGACCACTGCTGAACTTTTTTGAACGGGGCATAGAAACAGGCTGCACTGGCCGCGCCTATCAAATGCCAAAAAATACCCATCGTAATTGCATGGTTCATTGATTTTATCCTCATCCATTTTTTGTCGTAGTAATCGTCTTCCGACAGGATGAGGATAAAAATTTGGCGTTTTTTTAACCTTCAGGCTGTTGCCATCCAGGGAGATACATTGGCAGTAAGTGGTGTAATTAGCTGTTCAGGCTCACAAAAAAACATCTATGCCCTAAAGTTATAACCTTATAAAAACTACGGCATTGATAATCATTTTCAATATCATTTAATTAACTATAATGAACCAACTGATTACGCGGCGTTTACAGGTTTGCCGCCCGACAATAATGGAGATGATTATGAGCTATACCCTGCCATCACTGCCTTATGCGTACGATGCCCTGGAACCGCACTTCGACAAACAGACGATGGAAATCCATCACAGCAAACACCACCAGGCTTACGTTAACAACGCTAACGCAGCGCTGGAAAGCCTGCCGGAATTCGCTGCGCTGTCTGCTGAAGAGCTGATCGCGAAACTGGACCAGCTGCCGGCTGACAAGAAAACCGTTCTGCGTAACAACGCTGGCGGCCACGCTAACCACAGCTTCTTCTGGAAAGGCCTGAAAAAAGGCACCACCCTGCAGGGTGACCTGAAAGCGGCTATCGAGCGTGATTTCGGTTCCGTAGATAACTTCAAAGCTGAATTTGAAAAAGCAGCAGCAACTCGCTTCGGCTCTGGCTGGGCGTGGCTGGTGCTGAAAGGCGACAAACTGGCTGTGGTTTCTACCGCAAACCAGGATTCCCCGCTGATGGGTGAAGCCGTTTCCGGTGCTTCCGGTTTCCCAATCGTGGGCCTGGACGTTTGGGAACACGCTTACTACCTGAAATTCCAGAACCGTCGTCCGGACTACATCAAAGAGTTCTGGAACGTGGTGAACTGGGACGAAGCAGCAGCGCGTTTCGCCGCTAAAAAATAATTTGCATTGCCGGTCTGTAGAAGCGAGTCTGATGACTCGCTTTTTTTGTATCCGCCTAAGGAGCAGCAGATGCATTATCCGGTTGACGTGTTTATTGGCAAAATCCGTGACTATGACGGCAGTCGCCCAAGCGCCATCGCGAAGGTCCAGATGGATGGCGAACTGGAACTCACCGAGCTGGGACTGTTGGGTGATGAACAGGCCGAGAAAAAAATCCACGGCGGCCCCGACCGCGCGCTGTGCCAGTTCCCCCGCGAACATTATGAAGACCTGATTCGTGACTTCCCCGAACAGGCTGCCCTGTTTTGCGCCCCGGCGTTTGGTGAAAACCTGTCAACGGAAGGGATGACCGAGCACAACGTTTTTATCGGTGATATTTACCGCTGGGGTGAGACGCTGATCCAGGTCACCCAGCCGCGTTCGCCGTGCTTTAAACTCAATTTCCACTTTGCTATCAGTGATATGGCATCTTTGATGCAGAGCAGCGGTAAGGTCGGCTGGCTGTATCGGGTGATTGCGCCGGGTAAGGTCTCCACCGACGCTCCGCTGGAGTTGGTGTCGCGCCTGAGCGATGTGTCAGTGTATGACGCCGCCGCTATTGCCTGGCATATGCCGTTCGATGACGACCAGTATCACCGTCTGCTGAGCGCAGCCGGGTTGTCGGTCAGCTGGAGCAGAACTATGCAGAAGCGCCGTTTGAGCGGCAAGATTGAAGATAACAGCAGAAGGTTGTGGGGCTAGACGATACAAAAAAATCGGCCTGCATTCGCAGGCCGATGGTTTTTAGGTTCGCTTATAAAGCGGTAGCCACAGCGTGAGCCGTAACCCGCCGAGCGGGCTGTCATCAGCCTTCACCCAGCCGCGGTGCTGCTGCATGGCGCTTTCAACAATCGCCAGCCCCAGCCCCGTTCCGCCAGATTCACGGTCTCGCGCCTCATCGGTACGATAGAACGGACGGAATATCTGCTCGCGGTCTTCCGGGCTTACGCCTGGGCCGTCATCGTCCACGTGGACGGTAACGCCGTCTTTATCCACCGAGAAACTGACGGCAATTTTGGTATGTGAGTAGCGCAGGGCGTTACGTACGATGTTCTCCAGCGCGCTTTCCAGCGCGTTCGGGTTACCGTAAAGCGGCCACGGACCCGGCGGATAATCGACGCTAAACGATTTGCCCATCTGCTCAGCTTCAAACGCGGCGTTATCCAGCACTTCGCCCCACAGCTGATTAGCCTTCAGGGTTTCACTGACCAGTGCGCTTTTCTGCTGATTGCGCGACATCACCAGCATGTCGTTAATCATGCTATCCAGACGCTGCGCTTCGGTTTCAATACGCTCCAGCTCTTTGCTCTCACCGCTGCGACGACGCAGAAGCGCCGTGCCAAGCTGCAGACGCGTCAGCGGCGTACGCAGCTCGTGAGAGATGTCAGAGAGCAGTCGCTGCTGTGACGTCATCATTCGCTCAAGCGCCATCACCATCTGGTTAAAGCTGGCACCGGCGGCGAGGAATTCCTGCGGCCCTGCCTCCAGCTCTGGATGCTGACGCAGGTTGCCCTGAGCCACTTCATCCGCGGCGTTTTTTAGCTTACGCGCCGGTTTTGCCAGACTCCATGCGAGCCATAGTAACAGCGGGGCGCTAACCAACATAGTGACGATAAGCAGCAGTAAAGGCCGGTCGAACAGCAGATTGATAAAGTCGGACTGCGAGCTGCTTGCTGGGCGGATCAGGTATAACTGGTAGTTATCTTCCCCGTCGCGAATGGAGAAAGGCCCGACCAACTCAACGCGCCCGTACTTCTTCTTCTGCGGATGATCGGAATTATCAGACTGGCCGATAAAGTTACGAATGATCTGCATTTCGTTGCGTTCTGCGCCGATCACGCGGCCTTCGCTAGTGACCAGCAACAAACGCTGGCCCGGCGGAGCCCACTTATCAATCGCGCGGAACAGCCGACGCCACCACATCAAATCGTTGGGGGGATCGTTGGCAAGCTCTTCTTCAACATGCTGCTCAATCATCAGGCCTTGGCGCTGCTCGCTATCGAGCAGCTCGGTCATTTGACGGGAGTCGAGCTTTGGTAGCATCAAAACCAGCATCAGCACCAGCGCTAGCGTTAACCAGAAAATGGCGAAGATGCGGGCGGTTAAACTTCCTATCATGAAGCAGAGACCATCAGGTATCCGCGACCACGCAGGGTTTTAAACCATGGGTGACCGTCTTTACGCTCTGGCAGCTTCCGGCGCAGGTTGGAAATGTGCATATCAATCGCGCGGTCGAACGGCGTTAAGCGTTTACCCAGGACTTCCTGACTCAGGTGTTCACGGGAAACCACCTGGCCCAAATGCTGTGCCAGCAGATAGAGCAGGGTAAATTCAGTGCCGGTCAGCTCGAGCGTTTGACCATCGAAGCTAGCTTCCTGACGCCCTGGGTTCAGGCTTAGGGAATCAACTTCTACGGTTGGTGAGCTCGTATCGCTACTTTGCTGCTGTTCGCTCCAATGTGAACGGCGCAAAATAGCGCGAATACGGGCGACCAGTTCGCGATCGTTAAACGGTTTTGGCAAATAGTCATCCGCGCCAAGCTCAAGGCCCAGTACGCGATCCAACTCGCTACCGCGAGCGGTTAACATAATGACGGGAGTCTGGTGTGTCTGTCGCAATTCTTTCAGCGTGTCGATACCGTTTTTCTTCGGCATCATTACGTCGAGTAAAAGTAGGTCGATGCTGTCGTCAATCAGCGTTAACGCCTGTTCGCCATCGTGGGCAACAAGGACATTAAAGCCTTCCATATCAAGAAGTTCCTTGAGCAAGGAAGTCAGCTCGCGGTCATCATCAACTAATAAAATTTTATTCATATTTTCATCCCTCCGAGGCAGAAATTACGTCATCAGAGCCAGCGAATCCATGACTTTACGTTGTTTTACACCCCCTGACGCATGTTTGCAGCCTGAATCGTAAACTGTCTCTCGTTGAATCGCGACACAAAAGTTTTTGGGAGCATGTGATGCGCAATGTTATCGCTGCCGTCATGGCCTCAACGCTGGCATTCAGTGCATATAGCCAGGCCGATGAAGTCGTCACCAGCGTTAATTGGCACCCAGCGGAAAGCAATACGCTGCGAAGCGGCCAGGGCCATATGTTCGACGGTATTAGTTTAACCGAACATCAGCGCCAACAGATGCGCGATCTGATGCAACGGGCACGACACGATCGTCCACCTGTTAATGTTAGCGAAGTGGAGACAATGCATCGCCTTGTCACCGCAGAAAAATTTGATGAAGCCGCCGTGCGAGCCCAGGCCGAGAAAATGGCCGAGGAGCAGGTTAACCGCCAGGTAGAAATGGCGCGGGTACGCAACCAGATGTACCGCCTGTTAACGCCGGAGCAGCAAGCGGCTTTAAATGAGAATCACCAGCAGCGTATGGAGCAGCTGCGTGACGTTGCACGGATGCAGCAAGGTTCAGTACCGAGTCAGAACCTGTTTAGTAGCAATACCCGTAGCAACCAGTAACAAACCCTGTTTTTCCTTGCCATAGACACCATCCCTGTCTTCCCCCACATGATGTGGGGGTTTTTTTTATCAGGTACTTAGAAAAAATCCCTTATAAATCAATCCTCCTTGCAACAGCCATAAGCAGTTACAAGAAGGATATAGCGCTACGGGTGTAGACAAGATGTAGACAACATTGTCACACCGTCAGCCCGCCGCCAAGAGGGTTTAACGTTACTGCGTGTTGCAGGTAATCAGGTGCAAGGTGAGCGTAAACCATCGTCTGTTGTATGCTGGCGTGCCCCAGAATTTGCTGTAACGCAATAATGTTTCCCCCGTTCATCATGAACCAGCTTGCGAACGTATGCCGAAGCACATGCGTGGCCTGCCCGCGTGGTAAATCGGGCTTAACCTGTTTGAGCCGTTCGCAGAAGTTTTCATAATCAACTTTGAACAGTGGCCCGGTGTCGCTGGTCTTGATCTCTTTCTCCAGTTCTTCCGATATCGGAACCGTGCGTTTTTTCCCGTTTTTGGTCTTAAGGAACGTCACGCGCCCGTGATTAACCTGTTCACCTCGCAGCGTGCTTCCTTCGCCCCAGCGTGCGCCGGTGCTGAGACATAACAGCGCAAAACGCCGATCGTCGCCGGTCAGAGTATCCAGCAATCTGCTGATCTCCGATTTGGCGAGATAGGTCATAGCTGGCGGCGCTTCTTTCAGTGGTTCCAGCCCCTTGCAGGGGTTGTCCTTCCTGAACTCTTCCAGTTTTATCAACGTGCTGAACATCCCGGATAAGCGGTAAATATCCCGGTTGATCGTTGCTGCGCTGATACCGTCTTCCAGCCGTTGGCCTCGGTGCTGAGCAATCATTCGCTTGTTCAGTCTGTTAACGGCTGGATCGCCCAGCGCCCTGATTGTTTTATTCAGGTGCCGCTTTTCAATCTCGCCATTTTCCTGAGTCTGTCCGTACAGCAGCCACCAAGTATCTAACAACTCGCTTAAGTTGCGGCGGTCAACGCTCGCGCCCAGCCATTCTTTTTTGTCGGCGTTGGCTAATACATAACGCTCAAAAAGAACCGCCTCTTGTTTCTTCTCAAATCGCCTGCGGATACGTTTTCCGTTACGTCCGCGCGGCCATACGTCTACTTCATATTGACCACCTTCGAGCTTCTTAATCGACATAGCGAAGCCCTCCGGTATGACAGAGTGAAATTGAATCTATCCAGTCAATGAAATCATGATGCAGTGTTAACCAGTTTTGCGGGCGGAGCGGCGCGACGTTGCCGCATCTTCTGGCCCATCAAGAGAGAGAGCCGGGGCAATTTGTCCGGCTTCTGGTGCGGTATTACCGGTCATTAGCCAAAGCGTATACTTCTGAAATTGTTGAATATTTATGACATTCTCCACGGTTGCTATTCCTCCAATGCCGTGCCCACTTTCATAATTCTTGATCGTTCCTAATGAAACTCCTGTTAATTCAGAGAATTGACGTTGTGTTAGCCCTTCGGCCTTTCGTAGTTCAGTTAGTTTTTGCGAGTAGTCTATTGACATGGTCATTCCTGAGTGACTATGATTTGCGTAAGGTCATTTTAAAGTGACTTAAACAACTGCCAGTTTAAGCAGTTAGAAGCCGAAATAAGCGCCTAGCGCCAATGCGGAGATTAGCACAAATGGTCATGAAACATGAGGGAAGGGGTGAGGGGTTCTGCTGCCGCTATGCTTCTGCGGGGAGCCTGATCGGGTGGTTTATGTACGGTGAAGATACGCAGAATGTTATCTTTGTGGAGTCCTCCGATAGTGGTGATTTTGTCCAGGCGATAAATAAAGCAACCGCTGATCTGCAAGAGCGCTTAAGTACTGAAAGGCAGTTTATGAATAATGCTCATAACGCGATGTGTGATGCGGGAAAAAACGATAAACCGCGTATCTTTGCGGGTTCACTTTCTGATGAAGAACTAATTTCTTTCCTTGAGGAAGTAATTGTCAAACTTACGTCCCGTAGAAATCTAACAGGAAAGCCAGAGTCTCTACGGGAACAGGCAGAACAAGCCGAGGGAAAGCTAAAATCTACCAACGAATTTATTAATTCAATCGTGTATCGGCAGGTTCGAAATCCCAATCCGAATCCTTAAATACGCGCATTTCATCTTTAACATACTTAATGTTATCTGATGAGAAGTTAAATTCGTTTTTAAGGAAGTTAATTATTTCAGTAGGTAATGAATATTTTAAAATATCATCCGCGAGAATAACTAACGAGTCTTGAAGGTTCAGTTTTTTTGCTTCTGAGTAAGGGACGCCTTTTTTTGTGAATAAATAATGATGGAGAGCATTTTTCCCGAACAGGATAAAGCGATCTTCATCAATTGAATTGCGGTGATTAATTAAAAGTAGATCCAGCTTAAAAAGGATGAGGGCACGGTAAGCAACGAAATTCTCTAACTCGTGTCTGGTTGATGGGCTTACATCAAGAGACTCGGAGATACGGTTGAAGTGCTTCTCAAAGATTTTATAGCAAGTAGTGATATTGAGTTCCATAACGGATCCTTGTGGTGGGTTGCTGTTATGCCCCGACGCTCTGGCATGAACAATAAGGGCATAGAGAAATTACCACAAAACCATGCGCCGGGCATGGCTAAAAATCCCGGCATAAATTAATTCAGAGGAATAAACACAATGACAGACAAAGAGCTAGAAGGTTTCATTGAGGTGCGCCACGCCGTTGACGCAGTTCCGTACCCGAAGTTCGCCGAGTTAATCGGTAAGAAGCCCGCCACGGTCAAGAGCATGATTGAAGACGGTAAGTTGCCGATCATCCCGTGGAAGAACCCGGAAAGCCTGGGCGCTCGCGCTGAGAACTGGATTTATATTCCAGAATTCAACCGCGCAATGCGAGACGCCTACTACAACCGTCCGAAAGAACAGCGCGACGCCTGGTTGTTGTGGATCGGTCTTTGAGGTTATCGCGATGAGCCAGAAAACAGCCAACCATGAAAACCGGGTGCGTGAATGCAACGACATTCTGGACACCCATTTAAAAGATATGCAAACGGGCTTCATGATTCGCACCAATAGCGGCGAGTTTATGATCAGGGACAAAAAGCTGATTAAGAAAATAACCAAAGACGTGGCCCGCCATGTTGATGGTGAATTACTTAAATTGGGAATGTGAGGGGGCTTTTGTGGCTGTGCAATTAATACAGTTAAGTCGTCACTCGTATTTATATCGTGGCTTCACTATTCAGAAGTGCCCACGTAATCCTTTTACGTTTAAGCACTCTTATCGTATTTCCAGTAATGGCGATTATTACGGGCGTGACTTTGCTTTAGCGGAAGCCATGCACACGGTTGATCAGATGTATAAGCAAGGGGGCAGTAATGCACGATGAAGGCCCATCACTGGCGAGCCTGCTTAAGCATGGATGCCAGGTCACACACTTCAAGAACTCACGCGGCTGGCTGGAAACGCCGGACGGAAGATTTTTTAAGCCCGAACCGGCGCAGGTTCAATTTATCAAAGGTAAAAATAAACCGTTTATTTATACCCAGAAAATAAATAAAGGCTTTCTGCTTACACTGGCTGAGTTATTTAAAAAGCTAATTAAGTAATTCGGTTTTAAAAAATCAACTCTGTTTTCTCCGCCTCTTTATTAAGTGGCGGCGGTTCAACTCATTCTTTTTTTGAGGAAGAGATTATGACCAGACGTGATCAATATAGCTTCATTTTGCA
The DNA here is from genome assembly GCF_902485085.1 of uncultured Kluyvera sp. Lineage (NCBI taxonomy): Bacteria > Pseudomonadati > Pseudomonadota > Gammaproteobacteria > Enterobacterales > Enterobacteriaceae > Kluyvera > uncultured Kluyvera sp. Next base: position 604 of record NZ_CABTJS010000190.1, on the reverse strand, counting down.
TGTTCTTTTACCTGCTATCGAAAATGAAGGGTTAACCATTAAAACCCGCCGTGATGGTGAGTTAACCCTTTCTGCCAGTGGGTCAGTAACCACCAATTTTATAAGCAATCTGCGTCAGCACTGCATTGAAGAATTGCAGCGCCCTTCTATTCCAGCTTCCCATTACGGAGTCCTGTAAAATGATCCGCCCGTTCATCAAATGGGCAGGGGGTAAAACCAGTGTCCTTCCTGACCTGCTGCCGCACCTTCCTAAAGCCGACTGCATGATCGAACCGTTCGTAGGCGGAGCATCGGTATTTCTGGCGACTGAGTACCGCCGCTATGTGCTGGCTGATATCAACCCGGATCTTATTAACCTGTATCGGGAAGTCACTCGTTACCCGGACTTAGTGATCGATGCGGCCCGCGAACTATTCAACAGCAAGAACAGCCCGCAGGGGTACAACGAAGTCCGCGCCGCGTTCAATAAGCAGGCGGGTACGGTAAAAAGCGGTGGGTTGCGTTATGGCGCTGAAATGGCGTGCATCATGCGTGCTGCTCAATTCCTGTATCTGAACCGCCACGGTTATAACGGCTTATGCCGTTACAGCCGTAAGACCGGCTT
>NZ_CABTJS010000189.1:0-2350 GCF_902485085.1 uncultured Kluyvera sp. | reverse complement strand
TAGGACCGTTATAGTTACGGCCGCCGTTTACTGGGGCTTAAATTCAAAGCTTCGCTTGCGCTAACCTCTCCTCTTAACCTTCCAGCACCGGGCAGGCGTCAGCCCATATACCTCACCTTACGGTTTTGCATAGACCTGTGTTTTTGCTAAACAGTTGCTTGAGCCTATTCTCTGCGGCCACATCTCTGTGGCACCCCTTCTCCCGAAGTTACGGGGTCATTTTGCCGAGTTCCTTAACAATGCTTCTCCCGCCGGCCTTAGGATTCTCTCCTCATCTACCTGTGTCGGTTTACGGTACGGGCATGTATCACACAATAGCGGCTTTTCTTGACAGCCGGAATCACACACTTCGCTACTTTAGTTCGCTGCGCATCACGTCTTTGGATTGCCAGGCGGGTTTGCCAACCTGACTCCTCCTACGCTTGCCCCGGTATTCCCATTCCCGGGATGTGTTGTCCTTCTGTGTCCCCACAGTTCTGATGATACATGGTACAGGAATTTCAACCTGTTGTCCATCGACTACGCCTCTCAGCCTCGCCTTAGGCCCCGACTTACCCAGAGCAGATCAGCTTTACTCTGGAAACCTTGGATATTCGGCCTGGAGGATTCCCACCTCCATCTCGCTACTCATTCCGGCATTCTCTCTTCTTAACGCTCCACGGCTCCTTATCGGTACCGCTTCTCCGCACTAAGAATGCTCCTCTACCAATGTACTTACATACATTCCTAAGCTTCGGTGTTGTGTTTCAGCCCCGGACATTTTCGGCGCAGGACCTCTCGACTAGTGAGCTATTACGCACTCTTTGAATGTGTGGCTGCTTCTGAGCCAACATCCTAGTTGTCTTTGAAATCCCACATCCTTTTCCACTTAACACACACTTTGGGACCTTAGCTGTAGGTCTGGGCTCTTTCCCTTTTGACTACCCAACTTATCTCGTGCAGTCTGACTCCCATACATCATTTACGCGGCATTCGGAGTTTGATATCCCTTGGTAAGCTTTGACGCCCCCTTAGGAATTCAGTGCTCTACCTCCGCTAAACTAATATGAGGCTAGCCCTAAAGCTATTTCGAGGAGAACCAGCTATCTCCGGGTTCGATTGGAATTTCTCCCCTATCCACACCTCATTCCCACCCTTTTCAACGGATGTGGATCCGGTCCTCCACGGAATTTTACTTCCGCTTCAACCTGGACATGGATAGGTCACCCGGTTTCGGGTCTGCCTGTACTGACTTGACGCCCATTTGAGACTTGGTTTCCCTTCGGCTCCGAGCCTTAAGCTCTTAACCTTGCCAGTACCGGCAACTCGCCGGACCGTTCTACAAAAAGTACGCGGTCGCACCTTAACGTGCTTCCACAGCTTGTAAACACAGGGTTTCAGGTTCTTTTTCACTCCCCTCCCGGGGTCCTTTTCACCTTTCCTTCACAGTACTATGCGCTATCGGTCACTAAGGAGTATTTAGCCTTGGAGGGTGGTCCCTCCGACTTCCCACAAGGTTTCTCGTGTCTCGTGGTACTCTGGATCCTGCTGCTTCCTATTGTTTTCGTGTACGGGGCTTTCACCCTCTCTGGCCTGACTTCCCAGACAGTTCCACTAACAAATCGGTTCACGTTTGCAGTCCTTAACCCCAGCATGCACGCACGCTGGTTTGGGCTCTTCCCATTTCGCTCGCCGCTACTTTGGGAATCGATGTTTCTTTCTCTTCCTCCGGCTACTTAGATGTTTCAGTTCACCGGGTTCCCTCTGCATGGCTATGGATTCACCATGCAGTGACTGAGGTTTGCTCAGCCGGGTTTCCCCATTCAGATATCTCCGGATCAAAGGATATTTGCTCCTCCCCGAAGCTTTTCGCAGCTTATCACGTCTTTCATCGGCTCTTAGTGCCAAGGCATCCACCCTGCGCTCTTTATAGCTTAACCAAATGATTTCCCGCCGCGGGTTGCTGCGGGTCCTCTAAACGTCCATAGCGTTGGACGCTTTGGTTCTAGGTTTTCATAAACGCTTTCGCATTTACAAGTTTGTTTTTCCATACAATCTCTTGTATGGCCTCGGATGTCTTGATATTCTGATTTAGAATATACAATTCATTTTTATTCAATATGCGGTTTTCAAGGTACGTTTGGTATGCTTCCGTTTCCTCAGAGGTTTTCAGCACAAGCTTCTTCCCTTTGGTTACTTCAGCAAATGGAGATGGAGAGATTCGAACTCTTGACCCCCTGCTTGCAAGGCAGGTGCTCTCCCAACTGAGCTACACCCCCATAGAAATCTGGCACCCACCTGCTCTCCCATGCCGTCTCCAGCATAGTACCATCGGCCGCTTAGGTCTTAACCATCGTGTTCGGGATGGGTA
>NZ_CABTJS010000188.1:0-24758 GCF_902485085.1 uncultured Kluyvera sp. | reverse complement strand
TAGGGCTTTTTTTACGCACTGCGGTTAATGATTTCATGGATAGCGTCCACCATATTTGGTGTCCACTATCCTCTCAGGAATATCAGGATCTGCCAGACGGTGCTGAGACGACGCTTACTTTTGAAGGTTTGCCAGGCGCGAAAGAGATAATACACGGTGAACTGAGCAAGAGAATTCACCGTATCTTCCCGGAGGCCGAGGTTCGGGTGAAACCGATGATGACGCTGCCGGCTATCAATACGGATGCCAGCAAGCATGAAAAAGAGCAGATAAGTCGTACGGTGCAGGAGATGTTTGACGAGGCAGAGTTCTGGCTGGAGAGTGAATAACCACCACCAGCGACCTTCCCCGGCACTATCAGGGATGTGCCAGGGAAATGCGCCGCTTTTTACAGCATAAAAAGCATATCGATGCAGCGCAGGTGTGCCTGCGCTGAAGCGGAGAAATCGCACGCAAAGAATACGTTGGGATTCGGGTAAGGCTAATATATCGATAAATAAAACATCAGCTCGCGGATGCTATTCATATCGCGCATCAAAATCTCGGTGCCACACCATATTTCGGTGATTTGATATTGGCAGCCCATACTTTGATATCATTCTGCAGCAATAACGTGAAATCAGAATTGAGACGGCTCACCATCTCATTGACCTGTTCGGCATTCTTCACGGCAAAATGTTCAATCTTGTTCTTTCCTACTGGCACACAACTGTATTTAGCGGGAATGTCTTTTCCATTTACATTCAATGCCCTACTGCTATCAACGCACGCCCCCTCCGATAGATAAGAGACCACCATATTGGCCCCGCTTCGCCCAGGCTGTGAAATACTCAGCATGACGGGGAATCCATCTGAAGTCTGCGTCATATCATAAAGAATGGCATCTTTTGAATACCAGGTATTGTATTCCCTTTCCTGAAATGCTGAATGTGTAATGATGGGAAAAGAAAGCAGCGCAATGATTGTAATAGCATGAATTTTCATAAAACATTGCCTTTAATGGTTATCATATGCATTATTCAGATCATGATAAAAACGACAACAAATTAAAATTATTCCTACTATTTTTGGCTGTAATAGCGTGGTTCCAGGTCTGAAGCATCCCCCATCGCACCCCGGCAATTCGTCAAGCCGCACAAGCGGATCGCTTGCATGCTAATTCCGTTTTCCTATTGTTAACAGTGCCATTATAGACAGCGGAAGGATAACTCGAGGTATGCCCCTATCGGTCTTTTCTGCTTGTTGGAGGCTCTACACAATTCGAATGCTAATAAAAAACGGGAACCAACCGGCTCCCGTTTATCACTAAGCCAGCAAGTGGATTACATGTTTTCGATGATCGCGTCACCAAACTCTGAACATTTCAGCAGTTTAGCGCCTTCCATCAGACGTTCGAAGTCATAGGTCACGGTCTTGTTATTGATAGCGCCTTCCATACCTTTAACGATAAGGTCAGCCGCTTCGAACCATTCCATATGACGCAACATCATTTCTGCGGACAGGATGATAGAACCTGGGTTCACTTTGTCCTGGCCTGCATACTTCGGTGCAGTACCGTGGGTCGCTTCGAACAGTGCGCATTCGTCACCGATGTTCGCGCCCGGAGCGATACCGATACCACCAACCTGTGCAGCCAGCGCATCGGAAATGTAGTCACCGTTCAGGTTCATACAGGCGATAACGTCGTATTCAGCAGGACGCAGCAGGATCTGCTGCAGGAACGCATCGGCGATCACATCTTTAATGATGATCTCTTTGCCGGTGTTCGGGTTCTTGATTTTCTGCCATGGGCCGCCGTCAATCAGTTCGCCGCCGAATTCTTCGCGAATCAGCTGGTAGCCCCAGTCTTTGAACGCGCCTTCGGTAAACTTCATGATGTTACCCTTGTGAACCAGGGTCAGGGAATCGCGGTCGTTGGTGATAACGTATTCAATCGCCGCACGCACCAGACGCTTGGTCCCTTCTTCGGAGCACGGCTTGATGCCGATACCGCAGTGTTCAGGGAAGCGAATTTTCTTCACGCCCATCTCTTCGCGCAGGAATTTAATCACTTTCTCAGCGTCAGCAGAGTCAGCTTTCCATTCGATACCTGCGTAGATGTCTTCAGAGTTTTCACGGAAGATGACCATATCGGTCAGTTCTGGGTGTTTAACCGGGCTTGGGGTGCCCTGATAGTAGCGAACCGGACGCAGACACACGTACAGGTCAAGCTCTTGACGCAGCGCAACGTTCAGAGAACGGATGCCGCCGCCAACTGGCGTAGTCAGAGGGCCTTTGATAGCAACACGGTAGTCGCGGATGAGATCCAGCGTTTCTGCTGGCAGCCATACGTCCTGGCCGTAAAGTTGGGTGGATTTTTCCCCGGTGTAAATTTCCATCCAGGAAATTTTACGCTCGCCTTTGTAGGCTTTCTTAACAGCGGCATCAACCACTTTCAGCATTGCTGGGGTGACATCAACACCGATACCGTCGCCTTCAATAAATGGGATAATCGGATTGTGTGGCACATTCAGCTTGCCGTCTTTCAGGGTGATTTTTTGACCTTCCGCCGGAACAACTACTTTGCTTTCCATTCACCTCTCCTTCGAGCGCTTCTGGTGTGCTCGTCATCCTTTACGCCACAGGTTCTTGCCGCTACTACGCCCACTCCACTAATCCCCTTCAGGGTATAGCCTGGAGATGCACTGTCTTACCGTCTTCCTGCAACACAAAGAGTTAGAGCATTTTGTTAATGTTTTGTAATAAGCCTGTCAATACTACCTGATTGTTTGTCGCCATGAAAGACTCTCGTTATTAGGCTATAATGCGCGAATCTATAAGGCCTGAAAATACTATGATTAAGACTTCATTTAGAAAAAACCAGCTTGAGCGATTCAGCTCACGACAAGCCACCAGGTCGCGTAAAGATAACCAACCAAAACGCGTCATTCTGTTCAATAAACCCTACGATGTGTTGCCGCAATTTACCGATGAAGCAGGACGTAGCACGCTAAAAGATTATATTCCTGTGCAAAATGTCTACGCTGCGGGCCGCCTCGACAGGGACAGCGAAGGGCTTCTGGTGTTAACAAATGACGGTGCCTTACAGGCCAGGCTGACGCAACCGGGCAAACGGACAGGGAAAATTTACTACGTTCAAGTCGAAGGCGAACCGACGGAAGAGGCAATGGAAGCGCTGCGTCATGGCGTCACGCTAAACGATGGCCCCACGCTGCCAGCCGGTATTGAGCGCGTTGACGCTCCCGATTGGCTGTGGCCACGTAATCCTCCCATCCGCGAACGCAAATCCATTCCAACAGCCTGGCTGAAGGTCACTCTATATGAAGGTCGCAATCGTCAGGTACGGCGCATGACGGCCCACGTGGGGTACCCGACGCTGCGCCTGATTCGCTATGCCATGGGCGGCTATACCCTGGATAATCTCAACAACGGCGAATGGCGAGAAGCCGACGGCGAACGCGGATAGCGTTCGCCCGGCAAAGGGTTTCAGGAAATATCCGGAACAATAATGCTCTTATATTTTTCCAGCACCGGTGAGTTAATGTCAGAAGCGTTCTTCAGCTGCCACAGGTTGCGCGAGATACCGTCATTCACCAGATAGATGACGCCCGTTTCAATCGCCGACATCAGACACAACATCACCGGTTCATTGACCGTATAACCCACTTCACCTTCCAACAGGCGCTGATAGTCGATGTAGCGGAAGACCCCAGCCTGGAACTCATAAGAGAGGATCGTTTTGCTGGTATTCACCGAGGAGAGCACTTCGCCGGTACTGACGTTAACCACCCTCAGGTTGACCGCAATCTGATCGAGCTGATACTGCGTACTCGCCCCGATGCCAAAATACCGCGCCCCTGCCCCGCCCGATTTCACGTTGCTTTCATAACCGATGATGGAACCTTCGATCAGAATATTGGCCGCGACCAGCGATGGAAGCTGAGTACGGTTATTCACCGCCACCGTGCCATTTTCCTGCGCCGCGCGAATAATTTTTCGCTCATTAAGCAGGTTCTGTAACCCCTGGCGCTCCAGCGGAATAAACCAGTTAGAATCCTTCAGCGCTGATACCAGCATCGCGGTGGCACTTTGCGGAACTGACGTGGAAAAGTTACTCGCCGGATAAGGTTTGAACTGCCCGGTCTCATCCGAGATGTTATAGACCGAAACAAACAGTCTCCCCTGCGGCTCCGGCAGGTGCGTTAAATCCTGGTAGCTCTGTGAACGCGGTAGCAGCGTGGGTTTTGCCGCCTGTTTTGGTGGAGAAGTAATACAGCCCGTCAGCATAAACAGGCTAATGAAAATAGCCACTACCCCAGAGATATTTTTCATGTCAGCTTCTCGCCACTGATTAGTTTGTTGAAATGCTGCTCAGGCCGCTGACCTGAATGGTGGACGATTTCCCGGTAGCACGGTCAAGAATATTCATCATCAGTTGACCGTCGGTATTGGTGATATCCACAATAAAATCTTTAGTCACCAGACGCCCGGGTTTGCCGGTGGAAATATTACCCATCAAGCTGCCAAGAAGTTGTGATTGAATAGCCGCGGTGAAATTATCGAGAGCAGAGGTTCCCGTTGATCCGCTATTCCAATCATAGGCATCAGGGTCTTTATAAGAGTTTTGTGCGTTAGCTTGTGAAAGCAAAAATGCGCCGTTATTTGGGTTGCCGCCAAAGTTGGGGTTAACAAACTGGAAAGTCAGATTTCCAGCCTGCGCGGTGGTAGATAAAAAACCAATGCCAAGAATCAAAGAAAGCACTTTCATCGTACACTCCTAGAACTCATCGCTGGTTAAATCGCCGGTGTTTAATAATGCTTTATTAATCGCACGTTTCGATAGCGCCTCATAAACCGAGGCTAACGCGATATTAACTTGCTTATTAAAGTCATTTTTACTGGGAAATAAGAACGTTTGATATAATAAATCCTGGTCAACCTTAATCGTTATCCAACTTCCCCAGCGGGCGCTCGGCCGTTCATTAATAGTAATCGCCCCCGGGTATTCCTCCTCCCAATGTTCGGTAAATGCACGATAGAAATCATGACCCACACGAGTGACCGTATTATCTGTCACCAATCCAGGTATTTCTATTTCTGCAGAATAACTGGCGCACGGCGCCAGCAGCATCATTAACGATACTGTTACCACCATCAGATATTTCATGATTAGCGTCTAAGGTTCTCGTTGGCCCAGGTAACCGCCTGCGTCCTGTTTTTTACCGCTATTTTTCGGAAAAGATTATATAAGTGCGTCTTTACCGTATTTTCGCTAATAAATAGCAGGCGGGCAATTTCAATGTTAGAAGCCCCCATCCGGAGTTTATTAAGAATATCTCTTTCTCTTTGCGTCAGCCCACTGGTATCGTCGTGATAGCGGTAATTACCGGACTGATTAATAAGATAACTGGTCAGATCGTGGGGAAAATGGCAGCCGCCGCTCATTACGTTACGGATACCTCCCACCAGCGTAGGTTCATCAACGGAGAGCTGGAAGACGGCGCTGATCCCAAGCCAGGACTCAACCTCATGAAATTGATAGTCATCTGGCATATTGATCAGCAATACTTTAACTTTGTCACGTAATCGTCGAAGCTCGCTCTGCCACAGCATCGTTCTTCTTTTATCCGATTCGCTAAGGTCAAAAAGTACCAGAATGCGCTCAGCGCTAGGCTGTTCGAGCGTTTTTTGAATATTCTGTATTTTGACATTAATTGTTAATGAAGCTTTGAGTTGATGGACCAGGGCGGTTGCCTGTAAAGACGGCCTGGTTATTAACAACAAAATATCGTTATACACCGGTTCAGTTTCTTTCGGCATAATGCAATCCTATCCCGCTTGCTGCTTGGAACGCGTGCCCTTTCTGTTATGCACAAACGAGTGCATATACAGAAAGGGTCGCTGTTCTGTGTAGTTGCTGATTAATAAGTATGACAATAAAGAGATTAAGCACGCATTAGCGCTTAAATCCTAAGTGCTGCAATACTGTTCAATCTAGACATTGCCATTTTTATAGCAAGGGTTATTTGTGTTTCAAAATGTAACAATAACATGTCATTTTATTACAAAAGGTTTTGCCTTTCTTTATGATTAATATAGAAAAAAAAAGCCATCAGGATATTATTCAGGCAAAGTGTAAAATGACGTATTTACATTTCAAACCATTAGCAATAAGTCAATGGCAGACAACAATTTACCAAAATGTAAATTTTATATTCCACAACACTCGCCAGTTACAAGCAGGTTACAGCCAGAGTGTAAACCTTACCGTACTCAAACATCGTCAGCCTCGACGGATTGTTACGCATGGCTTTCGTGCCGCGCCGCAGCGGCTCCCTCATTCCTGCATTCTCATACTATTGACTGATGCTCATTTTCAAAATACGCAATCCAGGTGAAAAACAGGGATATTAGCCTCAGACATACTCAATCCATAAATCAGTTTCACTCCCTAATCCATTATCGGCTTAAGGTGTGCTGATTTAACTCCTGACTTTAACCATCGGTTAAAACTAGGTGCCATTATGAAACAATGGTTTTTATTAATACCCTTATTGGGCTATTCATATCTGTCTATGGCGGGAGGCGATCTTGCTGGTTCTGAGTTTTCAGGGCTGAATAATTATCGTCAGGGCTACAATATGGTTGCCATCACTGGCCAGCACGGCAGTGATAATACTGCGTCTATTACACAGTCAGGCTCGCATATTTATGGTTCTATTTCGCAGGTGGGTGGATATAACAACGCGATATTAAATCAGAATGGTTTTAATAATCGTGCGGCAATAGCGCAATACGGTAATGGTAATAATGCCACGGTCAGCCAATCAGGGACGAACAACTCTGCCGTATTAGTACAGGCAGGAACGGGCAACGAGGCAGATATTACGCAAACGGGTTTTGATAACTCTGCTGAGATTGTCAATAAAGGTGTTCGCAATCTCACGCAGATCAATCAAACGGGCACAAGCCGCAGCGCGGCCGTTGTGCAAAATTCGGCAGGAATGGCAATTCGTATTACCCAAAATTAGTGTTTGAACTGGCTTACCAATCTCTAAACCTATGGGGTATCTCATGAAAAAGTGGAACATTGTTATTTTGTCAACGTTGTTAGCATCTGGTACTGCAATGGCAGGCGGCAATGACTGGACGCCTCCCTCTAGCGGGAGCGGCGTCAGCATCCCTCACGTGGGCTTTACTACACCAACAAAACCGGTTCTTCCTGCTGCGGGGAAATGGGATGGCGTGGTGCACATTTATCAGGCAGGCAGCAATAACGATTCCTATGCCAGTCAGACTGGGGCATCCGGTTCTACTATCGACGTTCATCAGAACGGCGATTGGGGCAGATCAACGGTGAACCAAATTGCCACGAAAAGTGCGACCGTCGTGAATCAGTACGGCACGGGCAACCAATCCTACGCAACTCAGGCGGGGTCCGGTAACTCGATTGCGGTCACACAGTCGGGGACCTCAAACGCCTCCACAACGCTGCAAGCTGGCACGGGTAACGCCATTAATGTAGCGCAGAGCGGCAACAACAATAGCTCGTATATCGACCAGAAAGGCAAAAACAGTTCAGTTGATGTCACTCAGGTCGACTACCGTAACAGCTCAACCGTTAACCAGAATGCAGAAGGTTCAATGGTGGTGGTGTCACAGAGCGGTAGCTATAACAGCAGCTATGTAGACCAGGGTCGCAACAACACGCTGGCTTACGTTCAGCAAGTTGGCGGTTCCGGCAACAGTTCGACGGTACTGCAGCACTAATAAAAGCGGCCGGATGAACATTCATCCGGCCGAATTTCCGCTATCACGAGGCCCGCCATGCATTTACTCCTTATTGCCGCCGCGCTCAGTAACCAACTGTGGTTTGAAACCCAGGCACAGGCCGAAACGGTGGTGATCACCCCGATGGTCAGTGTGACCAGCGACTGTGACTGCCAGTTAACCATTAATATTATCCATCAAGGCCAGTCCGGCACCAGCAACAGCAGCCAAAGCGGACAGGTGACTCTTAAAGCCCAGCGTCCTCAGCAGCTCGCCAGCCTACACCTGGATATTCCCCAGGGCGAGTGGACACAAATCACCGTCATATTAAGCAATCAACAAGGGGTGATTATGCAGCAAAGCTGGAGTTCTCCGGCTCGCGTTTGATTCCCTTCTCTCTTCTTTATATCCTTATCTCCTTTCTCGCTCGATAAGGACGCCGCATGTTCAAGCCACACGTTACCGTCGCCTGTGTAGTTCACGCTGAAGATAAATTCCTGGTGGTTGAAGAAACCATCAACGGCAAAGCGCTATGGAACCAGCCCGCAGGTCATCTGGAGGCGGATGAGACGCTGGTTCAGGCCGCCCAGCGTGAGCTATGGGAAGAAACCGGCATTCGCGCGACGCCGCAGCACTTTCTTCGCCTGCATCAGTGGCTCGCGCCGGACAACACGCCTTTCCTGCGTTTTCTGTTCGTTATTGAGCTCGATAACATCTGCCCTACCGAGCCGCATGACAGCGATATTGACCGCTGTTTGTGGGTGAGCGCTGAAGAAATTTTGCAGGCCAGCAACCTGCGTTCCGCACTGGTAGCCGAAAGTATTCGTAGCTATCAGCAAGATGCACGATATCCGCTGTCATTAATCGGCGAATTTAACTGGCCGTTTACAGAGGGTGTCAAGTAAGGGGCTGCGTGCTAGAATATGCCGCCTTGAAGTCCAATGTCGTGAGTATTCCAATGTCAGAAAGCCAGAAAAAAGTGATCGTCGGCATGTCCGGCGGTGTTGATTCCTCCGTTTCCGCCTACCTGTTGCAACAACAGGGCTATAAGGTGGAGGGCCTGTTCATGAAGAACTGGGAGGAAGACGACGGCGAGGAATACTGCACTGCTGCCGCCGATCTTGCCGATGCGCAAGCGGTATGCGATAAGCTCGGCATTGAGCTGCACACCGTTAACTTTGCCGCCGAATACTGGGATAACGTTTTTGAACTCTTCCTGGAAGAGTACAAAGCGGGTCGTACGCCGAACCCGGATATCCTGTGCAACAAAGAGATCAAATTTAAAGCCTTCCTCGAATTCGCCGCTGAAGACCTGGGCGCAGATTACATCGCGACCGGCCACTACGTGCGCCGTGCGGATGTCAACGGCAAAAGCCAGCTTCTGCGTGGCCTCGATGGCAATAAAGATCAGAGCTACTTCCTTTATACGCTCGGCCACGAACAGATAGCACAGAGCCTGTTCCCGGTCGGAGAGCTGGAAAAGCCGCAGGTACGTAAAATCGCCGAAGAGCTGGATCTCATCACCGCGAAGAAAAAAGACTCTACCGGTATCTGCTTTATCGGTGAGCGTAAATTCCGCGAGTTCCTCGGCCGCTACCTGCCAGCGCAGCCGGGTAAAATTATCACCGTTGACGGCGAAGAGATCGGCACCCATCAGGGGCTGATGTACCACACGCTCGGTCAGCGTAAAGGTCTGGGTATTGGCGGGACCAAAGAAGGGACGGAAGATCCGTGGTACGTGGTCGACAAAGACGTTGAAAACAACGTGCTGGTTGTCGCCCAGGGTCACGATCACCCGCGCCTGATGTCCGTTGGTCTTATCGCTCAGCAGCTGCACTGGGTTGACCGTGAACCGGTCACCGGCACGTTCCGCTGCACCGTGAAGACCCGCTATCGCCAGACCGATATCCCGTGCACCGTCACCGCACTGGATGAAGGCCGTATTGAGGTTCGCTTTGAAGAGCCTGTTGCCGCAGTGACCCCAGGTCAGTCCGCCGTGTTCTACAACGGTGAAATCTGTCTCGGTGGCGGCGTGATTGAGCAGCGCCTGCCGCTGCCAGTGGAATAAAGCCCTGCTTCGATAGGGTACAACGCAATCTGGCCCGCGTCGCGCCGCAGGTCAGATGCCAACAAGGAGTGAGCGTGGCGAAGAATTACTATGACATCACCCTGGCGCTGGCCGGTATTTGCCAGTCCGCCCGTCTGGTGCAGCAGCTGGCCCATCAGGGACACTGCGACGGCGACGCGTTACACGTTTCGCTGAACAGTATTATCGATCTGAACCCAGACTCTGCGCTGGGCGTGTTCGGTGGCAGTGAAGCCAATCTTCGCCTCGGCCTTGAAACCCTGCTCGCGGTGCTGAATGCCAGCAGCCGCCAGGGCCTGAACGCAGAGCTGACCCGCTATACCCTCAGCCTGATGGTGCTGGAGCGCAAGCTCGCCGCAGCCAAAGGGGCGATGGATATTCTGGGCAACCGTATTACTGGTCTGCAGCGTCAGCTCGACCATTTTGATTTACAGTCCGATACCCTGCTCAGCGCGATGGCCGGTATCTATGTTGACGTGATTAGCCCGCTCGGCCCGCGAATTCAGGTAACCGGTTCCCCTGCCGTGCTGCAAAGCCCGCAGGTGCAGTCCAAGGTCCGCGCTTCGCTGCTGGCAGGTATCCGCGCCGCGGTGCTGTGGCACCAGGTCGGCGGTGGCCGTCTACAGCTGATGTTTTCTCGTAATCGCCTGACCACTCAGGCAAAACAAATTCTTGCTCATTTAACCCCGGAGTTATGATCTATGGAATTATCCTCACTGACCGCCGTTTCACCCGTCGATGGACGCTACGGCGATAAAGTCAGCGCGCTGCGCGGGATTTTCAGCGAATACGGTTTGCTGAAGTTCCGTGTACAAGTCGAAGTACGCTGGCTGCAAAAGCTGGCCGCACACGCAGCCGTCAAGGAAGTTCCTGCTTTTGCTGCCGACGCAAACGGTTACCTTGATAGCATCGTGGCAAACTTCAGTGAAGAAGACGCGGCGCGCATTAAGACTATCGAGCGCACCACCAACCACGACGTGAAGGCGGTTGAGTATTTCCTGAAAGAAAAAGTCGCGTCCGTGCCTGAGCTGCACGCGGTGTCTGAATTCATTCACTTTGCCTGCACCTCCGAAGACATCAACAACCTCTCCCACGCGCTGATGCTGAAAACCGCGCGCGAAGAAGTGGTGCTGCCGTACTGGCGCAAAATGATTGATGCCATCAAAGATCTGGCCGTTCAGTACCGCGATATTCCGCTGCTGTCCCGCACCCACGGTCAGCCGGCTACGCCGTCAACCATCGGTAAAGAGATGGCGAACGTCGCTTACCGTATGGAGCGTCAGTACCGCCAGCTGGCACAGGTTGAAATCCTCGGTAAAATCAACGGTGCGGTGGGTAACTATAATGCCCACATCGCAGCATACCCGGACGTTGACTGGCACCAGTTCAGCGAAGAGTTCGTGACCTCGCTGGGCATTCAGTGGAACCCGTACACCACGCAGATCGAACCGCATGACTATATTGCCGAGCTGTTTGACTGCATCGCACGCTTCAACACCATTCTGATCGACTTCGACCGTGACGTGTGGGGCTACATCGCGCTCAACCACTTCAAGCAGAAAACCATTGCCGGCGAAATCGGTTCTTCCACCATGCCGCACAAGGTCAACCCAATCGACTTCGAAAACTCCGAAGGCAATCTGGGCCTGTCCAACGCTGTGCTGCAGCACCTGGCCAGCAAACTGCCGGTTTCCCGCTGGCAGCGTGACCTGACCGACTCCACCGTGCTGCGTAACCTGGGCGTGGGTATCGGCTACGCGCTGATCGCCTACCAGTCCACCCTGAAAGGCGTGAGCAAGCTGGAAGTGAACCGCGATCGTCTGCTTGACGAACTGGACCACAACTGGGAAGTACTGGCTGAGCCAATTCAGACCGTGATGCGTCGTTACGGTATCGAAAAGCCGTACGAGAAGCTGAAAGAACTGACCCGCGGCAAACGTGTAGATGCCGAAGGCATGAAGCAGTTTATCGACGGTCTGGCGCTGCCAGAAGAAGAGAAAACTCGCCTGAAAGCCATGACCCCGGCTAATTATATCGGCCGCGCCATCACCATGGTTGATGAGCTGAAATAATCTCGCCTCCCCCTCCTTCTTCCTGAAGGAGGGGACTTTCCTGCCAATTTAATCAATGTTTATCTCCATAACGCCATAATCGCGTTAAACTATTCACGTCATTAATTAAATGGAGAAACAGCATGCGCGTACTCGTCGTAGAGGACAACGCTCTGTTACGTCACCACCTGAAAGTTCAGCTCCAGGAAATGGGCCATCAGGTCGATGCCGCAGAAGACGCGAAGGAAGCAGATTATTATTTAGGCGAGCATATTCCAGATATTGCGATTGTTGATTTAGGGCTTCCCGATGAAGACGGCCTGTCGCTGATTCGCCGCTGGCGCAGCCACGATATTTCGCTGCCGATTCTGGTGCTCACCGCACGTGAAAGCTGGCAGGATAAAGTGGAAGTGCTGAGCGCTGGCGCCGACGACTACGTCACCAAGCCTTTCCATATTGAAGAAGTCGCCGCCCGCATGCAGGCGTTGATGCGTCGTAACAGCGGACATGCCTCGCAGGTCATCTCCCTGCCACCGTTCCAGGTTGACCTCTCCCGCCGCGAGCTCTCCATTAATGACGAGGTGATTAAGCTCACCGCATTCGAATACACCATTATGGAAACGCTTATCCGCAATAACGGAAAAGTGGTCAGTAAAGACTCCCTGATGCTGCAACTCTATCCCGATGCAGAGCTACGCGAGAGCCACACCATCGACGTACTGATGGGCCGCCTGCGTAAGAAAATTCAGGCTCAGTATCCCCAGGACGTGATTATTACCGTGCGCGGTCAGGGCTATCTGTTCGAACTACGCGAATGAAGAGTTTACGTCGGCATTTCCTGCCGCTTTCGCTGCGGATGCGTTTCCTGCTGGCGACGGCCGCGGTGGTTATCGTGCTGTCGCTGGCCTATGGCATGGTGGCACTCGTTGGCTATAGCGTCAGCTTCGATAAAACCACTTTCCGCCTGCTGCGCGGCGAGAGCAACCTGTTCTATACCCTCTCCAAATGGGAGAACAACACGCTCAGCGTCGATATCCCCGAGAATCTCAATATGCAGGGCCCCACGGTGGCGCTGATCTACAACGATCAGGGCAAACTCCTGTGGCAGCAAAAAGATCTCCCGTGGCTGGCAAAAAGCATTCAACCCGAGTGGTTAAAAGGCAACGGTTTCTATGAGATAGAAACCGATGCCAGCGCCAGTAGCACCCTGCTGCGCGACGATCATGAGATACAAAAAGAGCTCACCGAAATGCGTCAGGAGGGAGACGATTCGGAGATGACCCATTCGGTAGCGGTCAACAGCTACCCGGCCACCAGCCTGATGCCGGCATTGGTTATTGTGGTGGTGGATACCATTCCTATTGAGCTTAAACGCTCCTACATGGTCTGGAGCTGGTTCTCCTACGTGCTCGCCGCCAACCTGCTGCTGGTTATCCCGCTATTGTGGATTGCCGCGCACTGGAGCCTGCGCCCCATCGCTGATCTGACCCGTGAAGTCCGCGAGCTTGAGGAACATCACCGGGAACATCTGAACCCGGACACCACACGTGAGCTGACAAGCCTGGTGCGCAACCTGAACCGGCTGCTGAAAAGCGAACGCGATCGTTACGATAAGTACCGCACCACGCTGACCGATCTGACCCACAGCCTGAAAACACCGCTGGCGGTGCTGCAAAGCTCGCTGCGTTCACTACGCAGTGAAAAAATCACCGTGAGCGAGGCTGAACCCGTCATGCTGGAACAGATAAGCCGTATCTCACAGCAGATTGGCTACTACCTGCACCGCGCCAGTATGCGCTCCGACAGCACGCTGTTCAGCCGCGAGCTTCATCCGGTGGCCCCGCTGCTGGATAGCCTGACATCGGCACTGAACAAGGTCTATCAGCGTAAAGGGGTCAACATCACGCTGGATATCTCACCGGAGATCTCTTTCGTCGGTGAGAAAAACGACTTTATGGAAGTAATGGGCAACCTGCTGGATAACGCCTGTAAATACTGCCTTGAGTTTGTTGAGGTTTCCGCCCGCCAGACCGATGATTACCTGCATATTATCGTTGAAGATGACGGCCCAGGCATTCCACAAAGCAAACGCGATATCGTCTTTGACCGCGGTCAGCGTGCCGACACGCTGCGTCCGGGACAAGGGGTGGGTCTCTCAGTGGCTCGCGATATCGTGGACCAGTATGATGGTCAGATTGTTGCCCACGACAGTCTGCTCGGCGGCGCGAAAATGGAAGTGATTTTCGGGCATCAGGGTCCGGACAGTCACGAAGGGTAAATAATGTTTCCGTAGCAGGGTAGTTTTGTGAATACGTTGTATAATGCGGACATACACCTGCTGCGGAAATATCAATATGGAATACCACTTAACGTTAAACTGGCCCGATTTTATGGCGCGCTACTGGCAAAAGCGCCCGGTAGTGCTGAAACGCGGCTTCGCCAACTTTATTGACCCCATTTCACCGGATGAACTGGCTGGTCTGGCGATGGAAAATGAGGTGGATAGCCGTCTGGTGAGCCATCTTGACGGCAACTGGCAGGTCAGCCACGGTCCTTTTGAAAGCTACGATCACCTGGGCGAAAGCAACTGGTCGCTGCTGGTACAGGCCGTTGATCACTGGCATGAGCCTTCCAGCGCGCTGATGCGTCCGTTCCGCGCCCTCCCCGACTGGCGAATTGACGATCTGATGATCTCGTTCTCGGTACCGGGCGGCGGCGTTGGCCCGCATGTCGATCAGTACGATGTCTTTATCATTCAGGGTACCGGCCGCCGTCGCTGGCGCGTGGGCGAGAAAAGTGCGCTCAAGCAGCACTGCCCGCACCCGGACCTGCTTCAGGTTCAGCCGTTTGATGCCATCATCGATGAAGAGATGGAACCCGGCGATATCCTCTATATTCCACCAGGATTCCCGCACGAAGGCTACGCGCTGGAAAACTCGCTCAACTATTCCGTGGGCTTCCGCTCACCGAACAGCCGCGAACTGATAAGCGGTTTTGCCGACTATATCCTGCAGCGCGACCTCGGCAGCCAGCACTACAGCGACCCGGACGTGCCTTCACGCGATCACCCGGCAGATCTGCTGCCGCAGGAAGTGGATCGTCTGCGCGATATGATGCTGGGCATGATCCAGCAGCCGGAACACTTCCAGCAGTGGCTGGGCGAATTTATCAGTCAGTCGCGCCATGAGCTGGATATTGCCCCGCCGGAACCCCCTTATCAGCCGGATGAGATTTACGATGCGCTGCAACAAGGTGACATGTTGCAACGTCTGGGCGGCCTGCGTGTGATTCGTATCGGGGATGATTTCTTTGTCAACGGCGAGAAGATCGACTCACCGCATCAGCAGGCGCTGGATGCCATGGCGGGCAGTATTATGCTGGAGAGCCAGCATTTCGGCGAGGCGCTGGACGATCCGTCATTCCTGGCAATGCTGGCCGCGCTGGTGAACAGCGGGTATTGGTTTTTCGCAGAATAAATAATACGTAGGCCGGATAAGGCGAAGCCGCCATCCGGCCTACAAAAAAACCGGCCATCTATCAGCCGGTTTTTTCTTATGAACCGCGCTTCGCCGTCAGTTCCGCAATGCGCACAATCACCTTCACCGCTTTCTCCATGCCTTCCAGGGTCACAAACTCGTGCTTGCCGTGGTAGTTATAGCCGCCGGTAAAGAGGTTCGGGCACGGGAGTCCCATAAATGACAGCTGCGCGCCGTCAGTGCCGCCTCGAATCGGTTTGAGATCCGGTTCGATATCACAATCGCGCATCGCCTGCTGAGCGATATCCAGAATGTGAGGATGATCGGCCACCTTCTCGCGCATATTGTAATAGCTGTCTTCAATCACCAGCTCAATATAGCAATCCGGGTGCAGCCCTTTGCCAACCTTCTTGGCAATTTCCATCATCTTGCGCTTACGCGCTTCAAACTGCTTACGGTCAAAATCGCGCACGATGTAGTGCATCTCCGCGCGATCCACCGAGCCTTTGATGCTGGTGAGATGGTAGAAACCTTCGTAACCTTCGGTGGTTTCCGGGCTCTCATCGGCCGGTACTTCCGCATGAATGCGGGTCGCCAGCGACAGCGCGTTGACCATCACCCCTTTCGCAGTCCCCGGATGCACGTTGTTGCCGACAATTTTGATAGTGATAGAGGCAGCGTTGAAGTTTTCAAACTCCAGTTCGCCCACGCCACCGCCGTCAACGGTATAGGCCCACTGCGCGTTAAAGGCTTCGACATCAAAGTGCTTGGCCCCTTTCCCGACCTCTTCGTCCGGGGTAAACGCCACGCGAATATCACCGTGCGGGATATTCTTTTCTTTCAGCACCGCCAGCGCGGTCATGATTTCGGCAATACCGGCTTTGTCATCAGCACCCAGCAGCGTTTTACCGTCGGTGGTGATAAGCGTTTGCCCCAGCAGTTGATGCAGCACCGGGAACATCACCGGCGACAGCACTTCATCACCGATACCCAGGGCGATATCGCCGCCACGATAGTTTTCAACAATTTGCGGATTGACATTTTTACCGCTGAAATCCGGTGCGGTATCCACATGGGAGATAAAACCGATCGCCGGAATATCGCCGCTGACGTTCGCCGGGAGGGTGCCCATCACCGTACCCTTCTCGCTCAGCGTGACGTTAACCAGCCCCATTGTTTCCAATTGCTCTTTGAGCAGATGTAATAGTTTCCACTGCCCTTCGGTACTCGGCACCTGACGCACGCCGGGCTTCGACTGTGTGTCCAGTGAAACGTACTGCAAAAAACGCTCAAGCAATTTATCCATGTAGCCACCCTCACTTTTTGTGACAACATTATCAATAAGCCCGAAAACACAAATATTGCGTCAGGTCACTTTTAGTCCGGCAAAGGCCATTTTTTTCATCAATCCGTCGCTAATCATCGGATATACCTAAGGTAGCTTAGACAAGGATTGGCGATTGGGTATCGTTTGCCGTAGAATGCCAGCCCTTATTAATAAATATCAGACCTCTAAACGTCTAAAGGTGGATAACCACAAACCCCGCATCGGTAAGCCATCCGGTGTGTTGACATGGGACAGAGTAAGAAATTGAATACTAAATCGCGTTCGCTTTCACCGCTGGTGCAACTGGCGGGAATTCGCAAAGATTTCGATGGAAAAACGGTCATCTCCGATCTGAACCTGACCATCAATAACGGCGAGTTCCTCACGCTGCTTGGCCCCTCTGGCTGCGGTAAAACAACCGTTCTTCGCCTTATCGCTGGGCTGGAAAACGTCGATGCTGGGAAAATCCATCTGGAAGGTCAGGACATCACCAACGTCCCTGCCGAAGACCGTCACGTCAATACCGTGTTCCAGAGCTACGCGCTATTCCCGCATATGACCGTTTTCGATAACGTCGCCTTCGGCCTGCGGATGCAGAAAACGCCGGCAAGCGATATCACCCCGCGGGTTCACGATGCGCTGCGTATGGTGCAGCTTGAAGAGTTTGCCCAGCGTAAACCGCACCAGCTCTCCGGCGGGCAGCAACAGCGCGTTGCTATTGCTCGCGCCGTGGTCAACAAGCCGAGCCTGCTGCTGCTCGATGAATCCCTCTCCGCCCTCGACTACAAGCTGCGTAAGCAGATGCAAAACGAACTCAAAGCGTTGCAGCGCAAGCTTGGGATCACCTTCGTGTTCGTCACTCACGACCAGGAAGAAGCCCTGACCATGTCTGACCGTATTGTGGTAATGCGCGACGGCAAAATTGAGCAGGACGGCACGCCGCGTGAAATCTACGAAGAGCCGAAGAATCTGTTTGTGGCGAGCTTTATTGGCGAAATCAACATCTTCAACGCTACCGTCATTGAACGTCTCGACTCGCTGCGCGTTCGCGCCAGCGTCGAAGGCCGCGAGTGCAATATTGACGTTAAATTCCCGGTCACGCCGGGTCAAAAGCTCAACGTCCTGCTGCGCCCGGAAGATCTGCGCGTCGATGAAATCCACGACGGCACCGACGTCGACGGCCTGATTGGCTACGTGCGCGAGCGTAACTATAAAGGTATGACGCTGGAGTCGGTGGTTGAGCTTGAGAACGGCAAGATGGTGATGGTCAGCGAATTCTTCAACGAAGATGACCCCGACTTTGACCACTCGTTAGATCAGAAAATGGCGATTAATTGGGTAGAAAGCTGGGAGGTTGTACTGGCTGATGAAGAGCACAAGTAAGTTCCAGAATGTGGTGATTGCCACCATCGTCGGTTGGCTTGTGCTGTTCGTATTCCTGCCCAACCTGATGATCATCGTCACCAGTTTCCTGACGCGTGACGATGCCAATTTCGTCCAGATGGTCTTTACCCTGGACAACTATGCTCGGCTGCTTGACCCGCTGTACGCCGAGGTGCTGCTACACTCGCTGAACATGGCGTTTATCGCCACGCTGGCGTGCCTGGTGCTGGGCTATCCCTTCGCCTGGTTTCTGGCGCGTCTGCCGCATAAGGTGCGCCCGCTGCTGCTGTTTTTGCTGATTGTGCCGTTCTGGACCAACTCGCTGATACGCATCTACGGGCTGAAAATTTTCCTCAGCACCAAGGGCTATCTCAACGAGTTTCTGCTGTGGTTGGGGGTAATTGATACCCCGATTCGTATCATGTTCACCCCCAGCGCGGTGATTATCGGCCTGGTCTATATCCTGCTGCCATTTATGGTGATGCCGCTTTACTCCAGCATTGAAAAGCTCGATAAACCGCTGCTGGAAGCGGCGAAAGATCTCGGTGCCAACAAGCTGCAAACCTTTATCCGCATCATCATTCCGCTGACCATGCCGGGAATTATCGCCGGTTGTCTGCTGGTGATGCTGCCCGCGATGGGGCTGTTCTACGTCTCTGACCTGATGGGTGGAGCGAAAAATCTGCTGATTGGTAACGTCATCAAGAGCCAGTTCCTCAACATCCGCGACTGGCCGTTTGGTGCGGCCACCAGCATCACGCTGACCGTGGTGATGGGGCTGATGTTGCTGGTGTACTGGCGCGCCTCGCGCTTGCTGAATAAAAAAGCGCACGAGCTAGGCGATTAATTATTTTTCAATATATCAATTGTGATTCAGGCATACCTTTCACTCTCATGAAAACGGTATGCCGAATCACTATTATTCAATAGTTCATCAATGAACTGACCGAAGTGCGTGAGGTGCTAAGCGTCGGTGCTATTCCTGCGCAATCTTCTTCTCCGCCCTCGCCATCGGACATAAACGCCACGATCTCCTGGCACACCCGTTGCAGTGAGAGCGGCGCATCGGCTGGCGCCGATATTGGCAGAGGGATCCCGTCTTCCAGGTGATTGAGGATATCTTCGACAAGCCAGTCCGTGCCGTCCTCAAAGGCGATATGTTCCACCCGATACTTTGAGGCAGAGAAATAATCCTGCACCGTGACGTTATCCTCACTGTCCTGGAAACGGATAATCAGGTTATTTTCATGGCGCTGCAAAATCACATCTTCCGCCTGTAGCCCGCTCCCAAAATGTAAGATATCGGAATCGCCGCTGCTGCTGTACACTTCGCTGATAATCTCCTGACCATCACCAGCGTTAAACAGATACACATCGCTACCATAGCCGCCCTTCAGAATATCGTTACCGGCTCCCCCGGTCAGCCGATCGTTACCGTTGCCACCGTCAAGCAAATCGTCACCGGTTCCCCCGCTCAGCCAGTCATTACCCGAACCGCCAGCCAGCGTATCGTCACCCTCATCACCATAGAGCATATCCCGACCGTTATCGCCATTGAGCGTATCGTTACCCGTACCGCCTGCCAGAACATCATCATCGTCGTCACCGTAAAGCGCATCATCACCACTGCCGCCATACAGCGTGTCGCTGCCACCATGTCCGTAGAGCACATCGTTACCGCTATCGCCATACAGGGCATCGCTCCCCTCGGCGCCATGTAGCACATCATCACCGCCGGAGGCATGAATTTCACTGCCAATGTCCAGAGCGTACAGCGTCTGTACTTCATCGGTTCCGGCACTTTTCAACAGCTGGTTTTGTATGGACGAGATATCCCATGTCGTGCCATCAGCAAACATAATTTGTTCTATCGAATGAGACTTCGCGTCAAAATAGGCGAGTATTGTTACGCGGTCAGTACTGTCCCGAAAACCAATAAGTAGATCATCGCCACTGCGTTGCACAACGGCGTCTTCCATCCGCAAGCCTTCACCAAAGCGCAAGGTATCCGTTTCAGGGTTATAGCTGTTATCGGCAATGACATCCTGTCCGTCACCCTGGTTGAATAAATAAGTATCCTCACCCAAGCCACCGTCCAGTACATCATTACCAGTGCCACCGGCTAGCACATCGCTGCCTGCATGTCCCCACAGAACATCATCGCCACTGTCGCCGTAAAGACCGTCGTTGCCGTAACTACCATAGAGTTTGTCATCACCGCCTGCTGCGTGAATCTCGCTGCCGTTTTCATCAGCATACAGGTACTGTGCCTCCTCGGTGCCTATTCGCGCCAGCGCGTATACATCAGACTGGGTCCAGGTTGTGCCATCCGCAAAGTAGACAGAGACCAGCAGCCCACGCTTAGTGCCAAAATAATCTTCAACCGTCACACTGTCAGTGCTGCCCCGGAAAGCGATAATCAGGTCGTCGTCATCACGCCGGACAACGGCATCCTCCGCCAGTAGACCGTCGCCAAAATACAGGGTATCAGCGATATTAACGGCATCGTCACTATAATAATAACCGCCGATCACATCCTGTCCGTCCCCGGCATTAAACATATAGGTATTACTACCTGCGCCACCATCAAGCCAGTCATCGCCCGTCCCGCCTACCAGGGTATCATTTCCGTCACCCCCAATAAGCAGATCATCTCCCGCCTCTCCCCAGAGATGGGCATCCGCTTTATCACCATATAACGCATCGTCCCCGCCACCAGCATGAAGCTCACTGACATTTCCTTCAGCTACCATCACCTGCGCCTCATCCGTACCGGTTATCGCCAGCGCATCAATTGCGGCGACATCCCAGCAAGTACCATCTGCAAAGCGAATGCTATCCAGCGGGCGGATTTTTTCTAAAAAGTAACCACCGATAATGATGCTGTCGCTGCTGCCGGAAAAGGTAATAACCAGATCGGTATCGCTGCGCCCTAAGCGAGCATTTTCCGCCAGCAGGCCATCGCCTACATTCAGGATATTACGGTCCTGGGTATCAGGATAATGCATATCATTAATGACATCCTGCCCGTCCCCAGCGTTAAATTGATAGGTATCGCTGCCTTCGCCACCGGCCAGGATATCCGTCCCCGCGCCGCCAGTAAGCCAATCATCGCCACCATTACCGTAAAGCCGGTCGTTCCCGGACATACCAATAAGCGTGTCATGATTGTTACCCGCCTGAATCTCGCCGCCGGTCTCTGTCGCCGTGTGCGTTTGCGCAGCATCAACCATCACTGCCGCAGCAATAATCGCTTCCGTGTTCCAGACGGTGCCGTCGGCGAAGGCAATCTGCGCCAGGGGCCTGTCCTTGGCGGAAAAATAGTTGATAACGATGACGCTATCCGTGCCGTCCCCCACGGCGATAATCAAATGGTCTTTCTGGCGCGAGAGCGAGATCTGATCCGGACGGATCGTGTCGCCAAAGCGCAGGGTATCCAGCCCGACATCGCTTGAAAAGCGGGTATTATTAAAGATAACGTCCTTACCCCCTCCAGCATTA
Organism: uncultured Kluyvera sp.; assembly: GCF_902485085.1. Taxonomy (NCBI): domain Bacteria; kingdom Pseudomonadati; phylum Pseudomonadota; class Gammaproteobacteria; order Enterobacterales; family Enterobacteriaceae; genus Kluyvera; species uncultured Kluyvera sp. The sequence goes on along the minus strand of NZ_CABTJS010000188.1, from coordinate 3,164 downwards.
AAGATATAGGTGTCATTTCCATCACCGCCGTCTAGTACATCAAGGCCCGCCCCGCCGGAAAGCGTATCATCTCCCCAGCTGCCGTACAGTTCATCGTCACCCTCATCGCCATACAGTGCGTCGTTCCCGCGCTCCCCCTCTAGCACATCATTCCCACCGCTGGCATGAATCTCGCTACCTTCCGAGAAGGCTTGTAACCGCTGGTCGGCCTCGGTTCCTGCCAGAATCTGTGCTTTTACCGTTGCCACATCCCAGACGGTACCGTCCTCGAACACCAACTGCTCAACCTTGTGCTCGTCGGCTTCGAAATATCGCAAAACCGTCACGCTGTCACTGCTGTCCTGAAAGGTGATAATTAAATCGTTCATTTCACGGCTGAGAATCGTATTTTCAGCCGTGAGGCCTTCGCCAAAACTCAACCGATCCTGACCCGCTTTCACCGCACGAACGTGCGCCTCTTCTTCATCCCCGGTCAGCGAAAGCAGTTCTTCAATATCGCCGCTGAATTCATAAATCACATCCTGCCCGTCCCCAGCGTTAAAGAGGTATATGTCGTCCCCTTCACTTCCTCTCAGATAATCGTCGCCCTGACCACCGCGCATCATATTCGCGCCGGTATCGCCATGAAGGTTGTTATCGCCATCATCGCCTGACGTCCAGTCAAAAGTGCTTTCTTCAGCCTCTGATTTGGGTTCAACCTCAGTATCTTCTGAAGCGGGAGGCGTATCGTCAGCAATATGGAATGCCGCATCATCCGCCAGGTAATCACTGATTCCCGGTTCACGATTGACTAATTCATAGCGGAGCTCCGCCAGTTTCTGGCGGTTATAATCGGAATAGACGGAGAGATTAAGTAATGCCGTACTCACTTCGCTCAGACGCGCGTATTCTCCGGCCTGATAGAGCCGGGTAAAGAGTTTTTCTGCCGCCGTCAGGCTGATAACCACGCCAAGTACGCCAGAATTAAAGCCGGTTAATACCACATCTTTCAGATCTTCATATAAGGTGGTCTGCGCCAGAAGTTGTGCCGCGGTATAGTTTTTAAAGTTCTGATACTCTTTCAGTAATATTTCTGAAGCTTGCTTTATTAGGGTGATATCGTAGGGAGCTGAAGTCAGTTGCTCAATCACCGCCAACTGTTGCATTGTGATAGCATATTTCTGTACAGAGGACACATCCTGAACCCCTGCCCACTGGTAAATAAGCCGATCCAGCAACGCATCTTTTTTATCGCTGTCCGTCTCGGCAAGCCAGCTAATGACTAATTCCTGTAAAACGCCATCCCTCGCCATCGCCTGACGTAAATCCGACACGTTGCCAAAGCCGCGGGCATTGGGCAGACTTATCACCTCTTCCGTCAGGGGCACATCGTCCACATGAATTCTGTCATACTGATCCACCTGGAACCAGACATCGGCGCTGGTTGTCGTGGTGCCGTCTGCCCGCGTGACCACGCTGGTCTGTCGATGCGCTTCGCCATTGCCATCAAGGAACGTTGAGGAGGCGTAGCGAATATCAATTGCCGTTATACCCGCATCGTCCAGGCTGTAAAGTTCGCCGTCATCGGTTTCGCCATTGCTATTTTTATCCTGCCAGATTTGCAGCGATGACCAGGCTTTATCAAACTTGTCCACGCTGCCGTCGAGATTATCATCCAGCTCCGTCAGCGCCTGAAACCCATTACTAGCGGTGCTACCATCATGCAGGCGCGTATTGTTACCAAACAGTTCCCGACCGTTATTAATTTTACCGTCGCCGTTCAAATCCCGTACCAGCAAGCCATCCGACGCGGCAACCCAGCCGGTTAACTCCTTAACGCCATCGCCACCATAATCAAAATGAATACCTTTATCCGCCAGCGTTTCCACGCCATTACCATCCAGATCGATAACCAGCGGATCTGCGCGAGCGGCATCGTCATCCGGGCCTTTATCCCGCCCATTCCCACCACCTCTATCATCAGGCTGCGAGCCCTCCCCATCGTCCATAGACTCAACTCGAATGGTGATACCTAACGCGGAATAAACCGTATTACCAGCAGAATCCGTTTCAACACTGGCATATGTTTTGAAATTATCGATCCGCAAACCATTGTTAATCACCAGCGTATCACCGTCAAAGGTATATTCATTGCCAGCATTATCAACATATACTCCCGGCTGGGCATCCTCTGAATAGACAGCCTCTGTCAGCTCGGTGGTCTTTTTATTCTCATCGGTAAGGAAAACAGCACCATGAGTATCATCACTACCGTTAAGTATTATGGTGTCATACCCATCCACCATAAAAGTATTAAAACCGTTACCGCCATATAAGCGATCGGCACTTTTATCATTTTGTTCGAGTGCGTAACCGCCATAAAGAATATCATTACCATCGCCACCATAAATAATATCCTCGCCCATACCACCGGATAATATATTACGGCTGAGGTCGGCTAATGTGGCATCGCTGCCGCCATAAAGGATATCGTTTCCCGCATCGCCATACAGCTTATCCTCCCCCTGGCCGCCGTAGAGGACATCATTGCCGTCGCCGCCGAATAAGCTATCATTTCCCGCATAGCCAATCAGTACATCGTTACCACCGTGGCTGCTGAGGGTATCGTTAAGGCTCCCCCCCATCATCAGGTCCGCAACACCCGAGGCGAATTTGCCTTTCTCGTATTGCTGGCTGTCCAGCACTGCCGCAGCGGCATCATCCGGTGCCAGATAAATATTGCTGGCAATCAGTTCATCGCCGTCAAACCAGCGGTGAACATTCTCATAACCCTGCCCCTGCGGAAAACCCAGCAAGGCATCCCGAGCCGGAACTAATATCTCCGTCAGGTCATTGACCTCCTGCCCCGACACATTTTGCGCCAAATCGATAATCGTGGTGTAGTCGTGATTTGCCGCTGCAATACGGTCATTTCCGGGGTCGTCAGTATCCGGTGCATGGCCGAATTCAGTTTCGTACTCCATGATTTTTTGCCGGTGATTTTGCAGCATCCGGAAGATATTTTTTGCTTCCGCCGCGCTCACCTCCTGCGGGTTGTCATACAGACCAAACACCTGAGACTCCATAAAACGGCGTTTCGCGATACCAGAGCGGATCTTCGCTGCCTGGTCAGGATCGTTAGATCTGTAGCGGATTTCAAACCAGGCTTCTGCGCGATTGCCCTG
>NZ_CABTJS010000187.1:0-34159 GCF_902485085.1 uncultured Kluyvera sp. | reverse complement strand
GATGATCCGCAAGCTGGCCTCCGGGTTATACACCTGGCTGCCGACCGGCGTGCGCGTCCTGAAAAAAGTCGAAAACATCGTGCGTGAAGAGATGAACAACGCCGGTGCTATCGAGGTGTTAATGCCGGTAGTTCAGCCTTCTGAACTGTGGGAAGAGAGCGGCCGTTGGGAACAGTACGGCCCGGAACTTCTGCGTATTGCAGACCGTGGCGATCGTTCATTCGTACTGGGTCCAACCCACGAAGAAGTCATCACCGACCTGATTCGTAACGAGCTGAGCTCATACAAACAGCTGCCGCTGAACTTCTATCAGATCCAGACCAAATTCCGTGACGAAGTACGCCCACGTTTTGGCGTGATGCGTTCCCGCGAATTCCTGATGAAAGACGCCTACTCTTTCCATACCTCTCAGGAATCCCTGCAGGAAACCTACGATGCAATGTACGCGGCCTACAGCAAAATCTTCAGCCGTATGGGTCTGGATTTCCGCGCAGTACAGGCTGACACCGGTTCTATCGGCGGTAGCGCTTCCCACGAATTCCAGGTGCTGGCGCAGAGCGGCGAAGACGATGTGATCTTCTCTGACTCTTCCGACTTCGCGGCAAACATCGAGTTCGCTGAAGCCGTGGCACCAAAAGAACCACGTGCAGCAGCAACGCAGGAAATGACGCTGGTTGATACACCGAACGCGAAAACCATCGCCGAGCTGGTTGAGCAGTTCAACCTGCCAATCGAGAAAACCGTGAAAACCCTGCTGGTGAAAGCGGTAGAAGGCAGCAAGTCTCCGCTGGTTGCCCTGCTGGTTCGCGGCGATCACGAGCTGAACGAAGTCAAAGCAGAAAAACTGCCGCAGGTTGCGAGCCCGCTGACCTTCGCCACAGAAGATGAAATTCGTGCGCTGGTGAAAGCCGGTCCAGGCTCACTCGGCCCAGTTAATATGCCAATTCCGGTGATTATCGACCGTACCGTCGCTGTGATGAGCGATTTCGCGGCCGGTGCTAACATCGACGGTAAGCACTACTTCGGCATCAACTGGGATCGCGACGTGGCGACGCCAGAAGTGGCTGACATTCGTAACGTTGTCGCTGGCGACCCGAGCCCAGACGGCAAAGGCACGCTGCTGATTAAACGCGGTATCGAAGTGGGCCACATCTTCCAGCTGGGTACCAAGTACTCCGAAGCGATGAAAGCGTCTGTTCAGGGCGAAGATGGTCGTAACCAGACCCTGACCATGGGCTGCTACGGTATTGGTGTAACTCGCGTAGTTGCGGCAGCCATTGAACAGAACTTTGACGACCGCGGTATCGTATGGCCAGACGCCATTGCGCCGTTCCAGGTTGCTATTCTGCCAATGAACATGCACAAATCCTACCGCGTTCAGGAGCTGGCTGAGAAGCTGTACGCTGAACTGCGCGCACAGGGCATCGAAGTGCTGATGGACGACCGTAAAGAGCGTCCAGGCGTGATGTTCGCAGATATGGAGCTTATCGGTATTCCTCACACCATCGTGCTGGGCGACCGTAACCTCGACAACGACGATATCGAATACAAATACCGTCGTAACGGCGAGAAGCAGCTGATTAAAACCGGCGACATCGTGAATTATCTGGTCAGCGCTATTAAAGGTTAATAACGCTCTCTGACCGCAAAAAAGCCTCGCATCCCGCGAGGCTTTTTATTATCCCCATCCTCCAGAACGACTACGCACACCATGGCGTTCTGCAACACGCCTCTATTAAGCGTGTCGGTACTGAGTCCTCCATGTACTGACGTTGGAATATCGCCTTGGTTTGTACAGAAAGCTTCCGCGATCAATTTTTCCAACATGAATAGCATTCTGAATATTGCGTCCCATCAATAACCCTACATGAGTAATGGTCTCCTGCAGGAATTAACCTTATAATCTTCATCCCTTTTCATGTCTTAAGTTTAAGCTGGAGGATACATGGAGCTCAGCCGGAGGCAGTTCTTTCGAATCTGCGCGGGCGGTATGGCAGGAACCACTGTTGCATCTCTCGGATTTTTATCATCTTTTTCCGTTCACGCGGAAACCCGTCAATACAAACTCTTAAAAGCCAAAGAGACGCGTAATAACTGTACTTACTGCTCAGTTGGCTGCGGCATGTTGATGTACAGCCTTGGCGACTCAGCCAAAAACGTTAAAGAAAGCATCTATCACATTGAAGGCGATCCCGATCATCCGGTAAGCCGCGGATCGTTATGCCCGAAAGGCGCAGGCGTGCTGGATTACATTCATAGCGAAACACGCCTGCAGTATCCCGAATACCGCGCGCCGGGGTCAGATAAATGGCAGCGTATCAGCTGGGATGAGGCTATTAATCGTATTGCGCGATTAATGAAAGATGACCGTGACGCTAACTTTATTGAGAAAAATGCCCAGGGCTTGACCGTCAACCGCTGGACGACGACCGGTATGCTGTGCTCCTCGGCAGCGAGTAATGAAACCGGGATTCTGGACGGTAAATTCACCCGTAGCCTCGGGATGGTGGCTATCGACTGCCAGGCACGCCTGTGTCACGGGCCAACCGTGTCAGCGCTGGCGCCGACCTTTGGGCGCGGTGCGATGACCAACAACTGGGTGGATATTAAAAACGCCAACGTGGTGCTCATTATGGGCGGTAACGCGGCGGAAGCGCATCCAGTCGGTTTTAAATGGGTCATTGAAGCGCAAACCAAAAACGATGCTACCGTGGTCGTGGTCGACCCGCGCTTCAACCGTAGCGCCGCCGTCGCCGATCTGTATGCGCCTATTCGCGCCGGTTCCGACACTGCATTCCTGCTTGGGGTAATCCGCTACCTGCTGGAAAACAACCGCGTACAGCACGAATACGTACGTCACTACACTAACGCCAGCCTGATTATCCGTGATGATTATCAGTTCGACGACGGCTTGTTCAGTGGCTATGACGACAAAAAACGTCAGTACGATAAGACAAGCTGGTTTTATCAGCTTGACGAACAGGGCCACGCCCTTCGGGATGAGACGCTAAGTCACCCGCGCTGCGTGTGGAATTTGCTCAAAAACCACGTCGAACGCTATACCCCGGAGATGGTCAACCGTCTGTGTGGGACATCCGTGGCGGATTTCACGCGTATCTGTGACATTCTCGCCAGCACCAGCGTACCGGACCGTACGGCAACAATCCTGTACGCATTGGGCTGGACGCACCACTCTGCCGGAGCGCAGATCATCCGCGCCGCCGCCATGCTACAGCTACTTTTAGGCAATATCGGCATGGCAGGCGGTGGCGTTAATGCTCTACGCGGCCACTCGAACATTCAGGGGTATACGGACCTTGGCCTGCTGTCGACGAATCTGCCGGGTTATATGCCATTGCCATCGGAGAAACAGCCGGACTACCAGACCTATATCACTCAAATTACCCCACCAGCGCTGGGAGTGAATGAAGTCAACTACTGGCAAAACACGCCCAAGTTCTTTGTCAGTATGATGAAAAGTTTCTGGGGTGACCATGCCACGACGGAGAATAACTGGGGCTACGACTGGCTGCCAAAATGGGATCGTCTGTACGACGTAATGACCCATGCTGAGCTGATGCTGGAAGGTAAGATTAACGGTTACATCGTACAGGGCTTCAACCCGCTGGCGGCGTTCCCGGATAAAAACAAATCATCCCGCGCCCTCGCCAAACTCAAGTATATGGTGGTTATCGATCCGCTGGCGACCGAGTCCTCCAACTTCTGGCAGCACCACGGCGAGATGAATGATGTGAAGCCGGAAGCGATCCAGACTGAAGTCTTCCGCCTGCCGTCCTCATGTTTTGCTGAAGAAGATGGTTCTATCGCCAACTCTGGTCGCTGGTTACAGTGGCACTGGGCAGCGGCAGAGCCGCCGGGTGAAGCGCTGCACGACGCGAAAATTCTCGGTCGATTGTATATGCGGTTGCGTGAGCTTTATCAGCAGGAAGGTGGTGCCAATCCCGAACCGCTGCTGAATATGCGCTGGGACTATAAAGATCCGTACGATCCACACCCGGAAGAAATTGCCCGTGAAGGTAACGGCATGGCGCTGGCAGATCTTTATGACGATAAAGGTCAACTTATCGCCAAAAAAGGTCAACAGCTCAGCAGCTTTGCGCAGCTTCGCGATGACGGCTCAACCAGCAGTTTCTGTTGGGTGTACTGCGGCAGTTGGACGGAACAAGGCAACCAAATGGCCAACCGCGACAACAGCGACCCGTATGGACTGGGTTGTACACCGGGCTGGGCGTGGTCATGGCCAGCGAATCGCCGCATTCTCTACAATCGCGCCTCCGCAGACCCGTCAGGTAAACCGTGGGACGCTAAACGCGCACTGCTGCATTGGGATGGTAAAAAATGGGCAGGCATGGACGTGGCCGATTACAGCCAGGCCGCGCCGGGCAGCAACGTCGGGCCATTTATCATGAACCAGGAAGGTGTCGCACGCCTGTTCTCGATTGACAAAATGAATGACGGGCCGTTCCCGGAACACTACGAACCGATTGAATCACCCATTGGTACCAACCCCCTTCACCCGGATGTGATCTCCAGTCCGGTGGCGCGTATCTATCATGATGATATCGCCAATATGGGCAAAGCAGATGCCTTCCCCTATGTTGCCACCACGTATTCCATTACCGAATTATTCCGCCACTGGACGAAGCACGCGTTGCTGAATGCCATCGCCCAGCCTGACCAATTCATCGAAATCGGTGAAGCGCTGGCGAGTCAAAAAGGTATTGCGGCAGGTGACACGGTCAAAGTGATGTCGAAGCGCGGTTATATCAAAGCAAAAGCAGTCGTCACCAAACGCCTGCAAACGCTGACGATAGACGGCAGAGCGGTAGATACCATCGGTATTCCTTGCCATTGGGGATTCGAAGGTGCCACCCGTAAGGGTTTCCTCGCCAACACGTTGACCCCATCGGTAGGTGATGCCAACTCGCAAACGCCGGAATATAAAGCGTTTCTGGTCAATATCGAGCGAGCGTAAGGAAGGGAAATCATGTCTATGCAATCACAAGATATTATCAAACGCTCGGCAACCAACAGCATTACGCCGCCGCCTCAGGCCAGGGATTACCGTGCTGAAGTAGCAAAACTGATTGATGTCTCGACCTGTATTGGCTGTAAAGGCTGTCAGGTTGCCTGTTCAGAGTGGAACGACATGCGCGATGAAGTGGGCTACTGCAACGGTGTCTACGACAATCCGACCGATCTCAGCGCCAAGGCCTGGACGGTAATGCGCTTTAGTGAAACCACCCAGAATGACAAACTGGAATGGCTTATCCGCAAAGATGGCTGCATGCACTGCGCTGACCCCGGCTGCCTGAAAGCTTGCCCATCTGCCGGAGCGATTATTCAATACGCCAACGGTATTGTCGATTTCCAGTCTGAGCACTGTATTGGCTGCGGCTACTGTATTGCGGGATGTCCATTCAATATCCCACGGCTGAATCCTGAGGATAACCGTGTCTACAAGTGCACGCTTTGCGTTGATAGGGTCAGCGTGGGCCAGGAACCAGCCTGTGTAAAAACCTGTCCGACCGGAGCTATTCAGTTTGGCACGAAAAAAGAGATGCTGAATGCGGCAGAGGCTCGCGTAATGCAGCTTAAAAAACGTGGTTACGCCCACGCGGGCGTTTACAACCCGCAGGGGGTTGGCGGCACTCACGTCATGTACGTACTCCATCATGCAGACCAGCCGTCGCTGTACCACAACCTGCCGGACAATCCAAAAATCGCCGCGCCGGTGAACCTGTGGAAAGGGATCCTCAAACCACTCTCCGCCGCCGGATTTATCGTCACCTTTGCCGGGCTTATTTACCACTACGTGGGCATTGGACCAAACAAAGAGACGGATGATGATGAGGAGGAGAATGATCATGAGTAAAAGCAAAATGATTTTGCGCACCCGGTTCATCGATCGTGCCTGTCACTGGACGGTCGTGATCAGTTTCTTCCTGGTGTCGCTTTCCGGTATTGCGCTTTTCTTCCCGACGCTGCAATGGCTTACCGAAACCTTTGGTACACCTCAGATGGGACGGATTCTCCATCCGTTCTTTGGGGTGATGATCTTTGTCGTATTGATGTTTATGTTTGTTCGTTTTGTACACCACAATATTCCCGATAAACAGGATCTTCCCTGGATTAAGGGTATCGTTGAGGTATTGAAGGGGAATGAACATAAAGTCGCGGATGTTGGCAAATATAACGCCGGGCAGAAAATGATGTTCTGGAGCATCATGAGCCTGATCTTTGTGTTATTAGTCACAGGCGTGATTATGTGGCGGCCTTATTTCGCGCACTATTTTCCGATTACCGTAGTGCGCTGGAGCCTGCTTATCCATGCGACTGCCGCCATCGTGCTGATCCACGCCATTCTGATACATATGTATATGGCCTTCTGGGTAAAAGGATCCATCGAAGGCATGATTGCCGGCAAGGTCAGCCGACGCTGGGCGAAGAAACATCATCCGCGCTGGTATCGTGAGATTGAAGCCGCTGAGCAAGAGACGCAAAACCGCAAAATGTCATAGCCCGCCACACATACCGCACCTTTACAGGTGCGGTTTTCTTTTACCCTGCCCCTCGTGCACAGCGAGCAGGAACTTTTTTAGATAGCGTTAATTTGCACAGCCTTTACCCGCGACAAACTTCGCGTTTTTATCGGTTGCCAGCGTTTTCACCATCGCGCCGGTATCCGGGTTCGGCTCAACGGTAAAGTGCCCGTCAACCACCAGCAGAATCGGCTTGCTGTCGCTGCCTTGTGCGGCGGCGTAGTCACGCTCCAGCTGCGCGTTATTCGCTACTGCCACGCGCTGTCCGGTGGCGCAGTCGGTGAAGGTTGCCGCATCCGCCATATAGAAGTACATCCCGCGCATCGCCATTGGCGTGGTTGGCAGGCTGGCTTTCACCGGCTCCAGCGTATAGTTAAGTTTTGATTCAATCGGGTTACCCTCGCGATCGAGCATCTCCAGCTTCTCGCCCTTCGCGCGGTAGTAAGATTTCTCGCCTTCGCTATCGGTCAGCACCAGCTTATCAGCGGTACGCGCCCAGGTACCGTAGGAACCAAACGACGACGGTTCACGGCTCACGCCCTGATAGCGTTCGTTCATCACCCAGGTGCCGTCCTTTTCGAGGAACAACGAGGTTTCAATACCTTCGCAATCGGCGCAAGGGATAACGCCACGCCAGCTTTGCTGCATCGGCGTTAACTCAGCCGCCTGAGTCGGTTTAAGCGTCTTCACTTCCGAATGGTTGCACCCGAAAAGCCCAAACAGCATCCCCGTAGCCGCAATGGCTAATATCGCTTTTTTCACCCTCAATTCCTTATTCTTATTACATCCACGTCCGGCTTAATAGCGAACTTTACCGCGCAAATTTTTCACTGAAGACTTTTGCGCTTTCGACGTCAGCCGCCGCTCCTTCGAAGCCCGGGTTGGGCGCGTCGGTCGTCGGCTTTTTTGTTCTGCGGTCAGCGTCTGGATAACCGCGACCAGGCGAGCTATCGCCGCTTCACGGTTCATTTCCTGACTGCGGTACTCCTGCGCCTTAATAATAATCACACCATCGGCAGAAATTAAGTGGTGGTTAGCTTCGAGCAGGCGCTCTTTATAATACTCTGGCAGGCTGGAAGCTCGGATGTCAAAACGCAGGTGAATCGCCGTTGAGGTCTTATTCACGTGCTGACCACCCGCCCCCTGCGCCCGAATGGCGGTAATCGTCAGCTCCGAGTCTGGGATACTCACCTGCCGGGAGATAACAATCATGCCGGCAGCTGCCATGGCGTCAGGTGAATTTCCAGATTATTCTGAGCGTCAGAAAGCCAGATTGCCCCTTCTTGAATGGTGGCCTGCAGCGTCATGGTGCGTTCAGCAAACGCGCTCAGTTTCGCTAGCTGTTCGTCGTCAAGATACCAAACCGCCAGGTTCTTAAAGCCCGCCATCTTGTTCTGATTTTGCTGCCACCAAATCTCTGCCGCACGACTATTGTAGGTGAATAACGCCACCTCTTGAGACAGACTGCAGGCTTTTTTAATTCGACGTTCATCCGGCAGACCGAGTTCAATCCACAAGTCGATACCCATATGGTCGTTGCGCAGCCATACTTCCGGCTCGTCCTCAGAAGAAAGGCCGCGGGTAAACTGCAGACGTTCGTTCGCGTACTTAATCCACGCCAACAGGCGCAGCATCATGCGCTCCTGGGTTTCGGAAGGATGGCGAGCCAGCGTTAACGACGCGTCCAGAAACTGGTTTCGGTCGAGATCCGCGACGTTCACCACCGCCTTATAAATTGTTGCTTTCAGCGCCATGACTTCACTCCTGCGAAAAATGGGGCTCATTGTAGCGAAATCAGGGCCAAAAGGCTGTCCTGAATTGCATCCGCCGTCGCTCATCCCGCTGATAATGCTTAAATGAGTATGATATAGTCACCTTGCTAAACAGAGATTATCTTCATAGGCTTATTGAAGCGCAGACAGGAGGGCACGTGGGCAACTATTGTGAGTTGATTCGTCAACGCTACGCAGAGATTGCGAGCGGTGATTTGGGGTATATCCCGGATGCGCTAGGTTGTGTACTGAAGGTGTTGAACGATGTTGCGGCGGATAATGCCATTTCCGAATCAATCAGGGAAAAAGCCGCGTATGCGGCGGCAAACTTACTGGTGAGCGATTATGTCGATGAATGATACTTATCAACCCATCAATTGTGATGACTATGACAATCTTGAGCTCGCCTGCCAGCACCACCTCGTCCTGTCGCTGGAGCTGAAAGACGGCGAAGTGCTGCAAGCCAAGGCTCATGATCTGTTATCACGTAAAAACGTGGAATATCTGGTCGTTGATAGCGCGGGCGAACTGCGCGAACTGCGCCTCGACCGTATTACCAGCTTCAGCCACCCCGAAATCGGGACCGTGGTCGTTAGCGAATCATGATTCAATCACGGGCGGCATCGCTGCCCGTTTTATCCCACCTCAGCGCTATACCCTTACCTGCTTCACACGTCCCGTCGACCGTGACAAAGACACCAACCGCCGTAATGAGCGTTTCACCATAAAATAGCAGCGGCGTGGTGTCGCGTAGCCAGGGCGGTACGCCCAGCTCCTGCCAGATTTTCTTGAGCTTACGGCCACCGTGACGACCGACAATATGCAGCATCCCCGGCGCTTTAAACCGCACGGAAACCAGCTCATCAGCTCGCGGCGAGCGAATATCGCCGCCAGCGGCGCAGTGCAGTTGACCTAGTTCCCCCGGCAGTACCAGCGGCATCGTGCGGTCAGCCCATTCCAGCACCGATTCTGTTTGCCTCTCCAGCGCCTTCACCCACCAAAGCTGCTGCTGATAGCGGCGAACCTCGAAGTTCCCCAGACGCAGGCAAGGCGTCGCGTCTTCCCGCGCCAGCGCCACCTCTTGCCACACCCTGGCTATCGTCTCACGCGAAGGCATCGGCGCACCGAGCCACGCCAGCCAGCGGCGCAAAATCGCCGCCCGTTTTGGCGCGCTCATCGTCATCATCGGTTCGATGGTCAACGTCCCGGCATCCGTACGCAGTCGCGCAAGCTCATCCGCCAGCAGTTCATCCAGCAACTGTTCCTGCTCAGCGCACAGCGCCGCGCTTCTGGCCGATGCTTCGGCAAAGTGGGGCCAGCGGGCGTTGAGTAACGGTAAGACGCGCAGACGCAGGAAATTACGATCATAGGCATCGTCCTGGTTGCTCTCATCCTCAATCCACGTCAGCGCATGCGTCTGCGCCCAGTGCAGCAACGCCGCACGGGTTTCATGTAACAGCGGACGAATCAACTGCGTGTCACCAAACGCCGCATACGTCGGCATAGCTGACAGTCCGGCGGGCCCACTACCGCGTTTAAGCGCTAACAGCAGGGTTTCGCTTTGATCGTCAAGATGCTGCGCCGTAAGCAGTACCTCTCCCGGGATAAGCGCCTCGCGAAAAGCCTGATAGCGCGCGGTTCGTGCTTCCGCCTCTAGCCCCAGACCGTTTTGCGCCAGGGTGACTCGTTCTACCACCAGTGGCACCTGCCATTGTGTACAAAGCCGCTGGCAATGCGCTACCCAGCTATCGGCGTTCTGACTAATGCCGTGATGGATATGGACCGCGCGCAACGAAATGGATGGCTCCTGCTGACGCCAGCAGACCAGTTGATGCAACAGTACCGTTGAATCAAGGCCACCGCTGAATGCCACCAGAAACTGGCGGTGCGGTGAGAGTCGTTGCGCGAGCGAAGATATTGTCATGGGGATGTCGTCATCAGAAAGATAGCCCGGCACGTTACCGGGCCGGGCGCTCACAGGCAAGCCTTACTGCTGGTATAGCTCCAGCGGCAGGCCGTCTGGGTCATTGAAAAAGGTAAAACGCTTATCGGTAAACGGGTCGATACGGATCGCTTCACAAGCGACACCATGCGCCTCAAGGTGCGCCACCGCCGCATCGATATCATCGACGCTGAACGCCAAATGGCGCAGGCCACAGGCTTCCGGGCGGCTTGGGCGCGCTGGCGGGAACGGGAAAGAGAACAGCTCAATCACATATTGACCGTTTAGCGCCAGGTCGCCTTTCCATGAATCGCGTTCATGTCGATAAACTTCGCTTTGCAGCGTAAAACCAAGAATATCGCAGTAGAAGGATTTACTCTTAGCGTAATCGGTCGCAATAATGGCAATGTGATGAATCTGTTTTAATCCCAACATCGTTTCTCTCCGTTAACCGTATCTCAGCACGTTACCCGCGCGGGTCGTTATCACGCAACCCCTCAATGGTTTTTTAGGACTCTCACACGGTAGACGCCGTTTTCATCGCGTTTTGCACCGTGGATATCGGTTTCAAAGCCCGGATAATGTCGCCCAACGGAGCAGAGCATCAGCAGGAAGTCGAGCACAGAACGACTCTCTTCCGTAATCATCTCACCCGGCATCAACAGCGGTACGCCCGGCGGGTACGGCAGGATCATATTGGCCGAAACGCGCCCGACCAGATCTTCCAGCGCCACCGTTTCCACCTCGCCTTTGATCTGTTTCTGCCACGCCCGATGCGGCGTGAGCTTCATCTCTGGCAGCACGTCAAAGGCGCGCAGCATCAAGCGCGGAAGATCGTGCTGGCGAATCAGGCGATGGATCCCCTGCGCCAGATCCTGGATACGCATATTGCGATAGAAGTCAGGATCTTCAGCGTAGAGATCCGGCAGCATGTTCTTCACTCGCAGGTTCAGATCGTAGGCGCGCTTAAACTCGGTGAGACCACGCAGCAGCCCCATCGCGCGGGTTTTATCGATCCCAATGCTAAACAAGAACAGCAGGTTATACGGCCCGGTCTTTTCGACGACCACGCCGTGTTCATCAAGGTACTTCGCCACCAGCGCTGCCGGAATACCCTCATCGCTCATGTTGCCCTGTTCATCCATTCCCGGCGTAAGGATTGTCACCTTCACCGGATCGAGGAACATATGGTCGGCATCGGCATCGCTAAAACCGTGCCACTCTTCACCCGGGGAAACCGGCCAGCACTCCGCTTCGTCGATGGCTTCCGGCTGCCAGATATCAAAGAACCAGCTGTCCGACTCTTCGCGCAGGCGCTGAACCTCTTTGCGGAAATGCAGCGCACGCTCCACCGAGCGGTTAATCAGGCGTTTACCGGGGTTACCGCGCAGCATGGCTGCCGCCGTCTCTATTGAGGCGACAATCGGGTAGCTTGGCGAGGTGGAGGTGTGCATCATAAAGGCTTCGTTGAAGGTATCTTCGTCGTAGTCGCCCTTAATGTGGATTAACGAGGCCTGCGACAGCGCCGCCAGCATCTTGTGCGTAGATTGCGTTTCGAAGAAGACCTTGCCGGGCACCCGCTCACCGCTCATGCCGCTTTTACCCTGATAGATGGGATGGAAGTGGGTATACGGCACCCAGGCCGAATCGAAGTGAATCGACGGCACGTCCAGCGTCTGTTTGATCCAGTTAGTGTTATACAACAGACCGTCGTAGGTGGAGTTGGTGATAACCGCATGCACCGGCCACTCGGCGCCGTCGGTACTGTTCACCTTCTGCTGCAGGCTGTCGCGGGTAAACTCGCGCTTCGGAATGCCGCCAAGTATCCCCAGCGCATTGCGCGTCGGCTTCAACCACAGCGGCACAACGTCGTTCATCATCAGCAGGTGCGCCAGCGACTTATGGCAGTTACGGTCAATCAGCAGCGTGCTGCCGCTCGGAGCGGCGTACATGCCGACGATTTTGTTCGAGGTTGAGGTACCGTTGGTCACCATATAGCTCTGCTCGGCGCCAAAGGTGCGGGCGATATACTCTTCGGCCTCAAGGTGCGGCCCGGTGTGATCCAGCAGTGAGCCCAGTTCGGTGACGGAAATCGACACGTCGGCCTTCAGCGTATTCGCGCCGAAGAAATCATAGAACAGGCAGCCTACCGGGCTTTTCTGGTAAGCCGTACCGCCCATGTGTCCGGGCGTACAGAAAGTGTATTTGCCTTCCGTGACGTAGGTAAACAGCGCTTTGGTGAACGGCGGCGTGATGTTATCGAGGTATTCGTCGGTATACTGGCGGATGCGCGTGGCGATATCGTCGGCCTGGCCCAGCGCATATTCAAAGAACCACAGCGCCATACGCATGTCGTGCGCGCTGACGTCCATCGTCGAGTGGTTATTGATAAAGGCGTAGAGCGGCAGATACTCATTAAGCTGATTTATCTCACCGCAGAGATCGACGCTGTATTCGTCCCAGTCAAAAATCACGCCACTGATACGCGGGTTGTGTTCGATAAACTTCAGCAGATCGGCGCTGTTCTGTGGCCAGATAATCTGAAACCCCTGATGCTGTAGCGCACGTTCGAGTTCCTTAATGGGCTCATCTTTATAAAAGACGCCATGCGGTCCCATGATGGCAATGATATTCATGCGTTCCTCCTGGAAAAACCTGAGGTAAGCATAGTAACAATCCTGCCAGTGCATAGCACTGACAGGATTTTTTAGATTAAAGCGCCTTCCAGGCATCTCCCCATGCAAACCCCACGCCCGGTTCATAATAGCTTGGGCTGGAGTTACACCAGGCACCGTCTGGCAGTGGCTTACATTGATACAGTGCGCCGTTGTTATTCACAATATCACCCGCCGACCAGGTGGTTGCACTGTTCCAGGCTGGATAGGTTACATCCGCACCCTGCTCACCAGAGGATTTCGCTTTTACGTTCAGCGTATACTCCGTCGTGTCAGAAAGTGTGCCATCACTTACCTTCAGGTTGATCACATACTGGCTATCTTTTGTCACCACTGGTGCCGTGAACGTCACTACGGACTTATCTTCACCACTGACGGTTTGACCATCCTGAGACATCCAGGTATAGGTCAGTTTATCGCCATTAGCGTCGCTAGAATCCGCTGCGCTCAACGATACCTGGGCACCCGCCTCAACGGCGCCGACCGGCCCCGAAATATGCGCGACAGGTGCGACATTTTCAGCAGGCGTTGGAGTCGGTTTAGTGCTGTCCTCTGATTTACCAGAATCGTCTACTACGTTAACGTTAAAATACTTCTGTACGCACTTCGTGTAGTCGCCTTCTTTAAACGCGGTGAAAGGCGTCTGATAACCGACCAGCTGACAAGAATAGGTTTTACCGTCAGGTGTATCCGCACTCCATCCCCAATCTTCTTCCCAGTAGATAGGCAGGGCACCAGCGCCACCTTCGTCAAACTGCTTCATGTTCTTACAGCCGAGGACCTCATCGTCGGCAACCGGCACTTTCAGATAGTTGGCAAACTCTTTGTAGTAAGCGATACGGTTAAGAGACTGAGCATTCTCTTCTGCCCCGCCGCACTCTACGCCACCGTTGATAATCTGAATAGTCACGCCAAATCCGTCAACCAGGCCATTAGCTTTATCATGGTCATTAGGCTGCCAGGTGCCGTCGATAACATGCAGCATGGATGGTTTTGGAGGCTGTGGGTAAACGAAGAAGAATACCGCACTTGCCAGGTTCATCCAGGTGTCTGCCACCAGTTCCGGTTTATCCAGCAGAGGACGAACGTCACCACCGTACATGGCATCCGAGAACGGACCATAGTTATAGTTATAGGAAAGCTGTTTTGCACCGCGACCAAAGTAGCTCAGGTAGTCGCCGTCTTTATCTGTGCCGCAAGGCCAGGTCTGTCCCTGCCAGATATCAGGATTACATTCGCCGTTGTAGCCGCCTTTTTGCCCTTCAACCCAACCGACTTCACGCAGATAAACCAAAGCCTGACGCCACTCTGGAATATCGCGCCAGCTTTCATGGCCACCGGTTTCCTGTGCAAAGTGCGCAAACATTGTCGCCAGAGATTTCCGGCAAATGGCATCACTATCACGCCCATCAGTATAGGTCCCGCATACCGCTGGGAATTTGCCAATGGCTTTCAGAAAATTACTGTACGTGTATTCCGATGCCCGCATCGGGAACAGAAAATCCCAGTCCTGTTCTGAAATAATGCTTTCTACGCGTTTAACGTTTTCCGGATTGGCCGCCCGACCGGGTTCAATCTTCTCGACTTCACTGTTTGCCAGTGTCGCGATGGAGGATTTAACTGCGTTCATTAACGGGAAATCCGTTAATGATTTCTCTTTTGCCGCCAGGTCACTGGCATTAATGGTATAGAGCTCACTGCTACTCAGCAAAGACGCAGCATGTGCGCCAGATAAACTAAAAATAATCCCTGCAGCAACGGCGCCTACCGCCATTTTTTTTCGCATTGCCATATCTATTCTCCTTGAGTGTTATGTCTAACCAGCCGGAAACGCATCGCTGGCCGTACTAACAATTTCAAGGATGAATGGCTCAAACCCTCAATCACAATGGCTCATTGCCATCTCATTTTTTCTCACAAAAAAAAGAGGCCGGATTATTATCCGGCCTCTTACAGAATGTGTTGCGGTTAATTATGCGTAACCGTAGCTCATCAGACGCTGATAACGACGGTTAAGCAGGTCTTCTTTGCTCAGTACGTCGAGATCCGCGAGGTCAGCCAACAGCTGCGCCTTCAGGGATGCCGCCATCACCTCTGGGTTGCGGTGTGCGCCGCCCAGCGGTTCTGGAACGATAGCGTCGATAAGCTTCAGCTCTTTCAGACGCGGTGCGACAATGCCCATGGCTTCAGCAGCCAGCGGCGCTTTGTCCGCGCTTTTCCACAGAATGGAAGCACAGCCTTCCGGAGAGATAACGGAATAGGTGCTGTACTGCAGCATATTCACTTTATCGCCCACACCGATAGCCAACGCGCCGCCGGAGCCGCCTTCGCCGATAACGGTACAGATGACCGGTACGCTCAGGCGAGACATCTCACGCAGGTTGCGGGCGATAGCTTCAGACTGACCGCGCTCTTCTGCGCCCACGCCAGGGTATGCACCCGGGGTGTCGATGAAGGTGATGATAGGCATATTGAAACGCTCAGCCATCTCCATCAGACGCAGGGCTTTACGGTAGCCTTCCGGCGCTGGCATGCCGAAGTTACGACGGATTTTCTCTTTGGTTTCGCGACCTTTCTGATGACCAATGATCATCACCGGACGACCGTCCAGACGTGCGATACCGCCGACGATAGCTTTATCGTCAGCATAGGCGCGATCGCCCGCCAGTTCGTCAAATTCATCAAACGCCAGGCGGACATAATCCAGGGTGTACGGGCGCTGCGGATGGCGCGCCAGTTGGGCTACCTGCCATGCGCCGAGATCGGCAAAGATTTTGCGCGTCAGCTCTACGCTTTTTTCACGCAGACGATGCACTTCTTCGTCGATATTAATATCCAGTTTCTCATCCTGACGGCTAACCGCAGTCAGAGAATCGATTTTCGCTTCCAGCTCTGCAATCGGCTGTTCAAAATCAAGGAAATTCAGACTCATAGTATTCCTGTATTAGTCAAACTCCAGTTCCACCTGCTCCGAACCGATGAGGCCACGCAGATCGTTGAGTAAACGATCGCTCGGAGAGACACGCCAGGTTGCACCGAAACGCAACCGCGCACGTGCATCCGCCCTCTGATAGTAGAGATGTACTGGAATGGTTCCCGAACGATGGGGTTCCAGAGACTGACGGAGTCGGTTTAAAAGCTGGTCATCAATTTGCCTGTCCGTCAGCGAGATAGCAAGCCCGCGAGCGTATTTTTCCCGGGCTTCGTCAATGTCCATCACTTCGCGGGCCATCATTTTAAGGCCGCCGCTGAAGTCATCAAAGCTGACCTGTCCGCTGACGATAAGTATGCGGTCGTTTTCCAGCAGATGCTGGTATTTTTCCAGGGCTTCGGTGAATAACATCACCTCTAGCCGTCCGGATCGGTCATCCAGGGTGCAGATACCGATACGATTACCTCTCTTGGTGACCATAACCCTTGAGGCAATCACGAGCCCCGCAGCCGTGGTCACTTTACCACGTTCTGTCGGATGCATGTCTTTTAGGCGATAGCCGCCGACATAGCGCTCAATTTCTTTAAGATACTGGTTAATCGGGTGACCCGTTAAGTATAAACCTAACGTTTCCCGCTCACCTTCCAGTACCGTGTGTTCAGGCCAGGGCATGCAGTTAGCGTACGACTGCTCAATTTGCTCCGGCTCTTCCGCCAACACGCCGAACATATCCGCCTGACCAATAGCTTCTGCTTTCGCGTGCTGGTCGGCGGCTTTTAACGCATCGCCCAGCGAATTCATCAGCGCGGCGCGGTGTGGGCCAAGGCGGTCGAACGCCCCGGACATAATCAATTTTTCCAGCACCCGGCGGTTAAGCTTTTTCGTATCGGTGCGCGCACAAAGGTCAAACAGCTCGCGGAAATAGCCGCCGTTATTACGCGCTTCGATAATGGCTTCGATTGGGCCTTCGCCCACGCCTTTAATGGCGCCGATACCATACACGATTTCCCCGTCATGATTAACGTGGAAATGATATAAACCGGAATTGATATCCGGCGGCAGGATTTTTAGCCCCATTCGCCAGCATTCATCCACCAGCCCGACCACCTTCTCGGTGTTATCCATATCGGCGGTCATTACCGCCGCCATAAACTCGGCCGGATAGTGCGCTTTCAGCCACAGCGTCTGATAGGAAACCAAAGCATAAGCAGCGGAGTGTGATTTGTTAAACCCGTAACCAGCGAATTTCTCTACCAGGTCGAAGATTTTCATCGCCAGTTCGCCGTCAACACCGCGACTTTTCGCCCCTTCTTCGAAGGTGCCGCGCTGCTTAGCCATCTCTTCCGGCTTTTTCTTACCCATTGCACGACGCAGCATATCCGCGCCGCCGAGGGTATAGCCGGAAAGCTCCTGGGCAATCTGCATAACCTGTTCCTGATACAGGATAATGCCGTAGGTTGGCTCCAGTACTGGTTTCAGACATTCGTGCTGCCACTGTACGTCTGGGTATGAGATCTCTTCACGCCCGTGCTTACGGTCGATAAAGTTATCTACCATCCCCGACTGCAGCGGGCCCGGACGGAACAGGGCCACCAGCGCGATCATATCTTCGAAGCAGTCAGGCTGCAGACGTTTAATCAGATCTTTCATGCCGCGGGATTCAAGCTGGAAGACCGCGGTGGTCTCCGAGCGCTGCAGCATATCAAAGCTTTTCTTATCGTCGAGCGGAATGGCCGCGATATCCAGCGGCGGCTCGCCGTTACGCTCACGACGGGCGTTGATCATCTCCAGCGCCCAGTTAATGATGGTGAGCGTACGCAGGCCAAGGAAGTCGAACTTCACGAGCCCCGCGTATTCCACATCGTTCTTATCGAACTGAGTAACCGGGTGCAGGCCCTGCTCGTCACAGTACAGCGGCGCAAAATCGGTAATTTTGGTTGGTGCGATAACCACGCCACCAGCGTGTTTACCGGCGTTTCGGGTGACCCCTTCCAGCTTACGCGCCATGTCTATCAGCGCGCGAACTTCTTCATCCGCCTCGTAAATTTCCGGCAGCTGCGGTTCAACTTCAAACGCTTTCGCCAGCGTCATGCCCGGATCGGGCGGCACCAGCTTGGAGATACGGTCAACGAAGCCGTACGGGTGACCCAGTACGCGGCCTACGTCGCGGATAACCGCTTTCGCCGCCATGGTACCGAAGGTGATGATCTGCGATACCGCATCACGTCCGTACATCTCCGCCACGTGCTCAATAACCTGGTCGCGTTTCTCCATGCAGAAGTCGACGTCGAAGTCGGGCATCGAGACACGTTCCGGGTTAAGGAAACGTTCGAACAGCAGGTCGAGTTCGAGCGGATCAAGGTCGGTAATTTTCAGCGCATAGGCCACCAGCGAGCCCGCACCGGAACCACGTCCTGGCCCTACCGGTACGCCGTTATCTTTTGACCACTGGATAAACTCCATTACGATCAGGAAGTAGCCGGGGAACCCCATCTGGTTGATAACTTTGAGTTCAACGTCGAGACGTTCGTCATATTCCGGGCGGCGTTTGGCGCGCTCTTCCGGATCCGGGAACAGGAACTCAAGACGCTCCTCCAGCCCCTCTTTCGACTTCGCCACGAGGAAGTCCTCGGTGGTCATATCGCCGGTCGGGAACTGCGGCAGGAAATACTCACCCAGACGCACCGTCACGTTGCAGCGTTTAGCTATCTCAACGGTGTTTTCCAGCGCTTCCGGGATGTCGGAGAACAGCTCGCACATCTCCTCTTCACTGCGCATATACTGCTGCGCAGAGTAGTTACGCGGACGCTTTGGATCGTCAAGGGTAAAACCATCGTGGATTGCGACGCGAATTTCGTGCGCGTCAAAATCTCCCGGCTCGAGGAAGCGTACATCGTTAGTCGCCACCACCGGCAGACCGCGCGTTTCCGCGAGCTCCACCGCCGCATGCAGGTACGACTCTTCATCCTGACGGCCGGTACGAATCAGCTCAAGGAAATAACAGTTTGGGAAATGTTCTTCATAAAAACCAACGCACTGCTCCACCAGCGCCATATTACCGCGCAACAGGGCACGTCCGACGTCACCCATACGGCCGCCGGACAGCAAAATAAGCCCCTCTTTCAGCTCAAGTAGCCAGTCACGATCGATGATCGGGCCAGCCGCGCCGTAGCCGCGCTGGTAGGCTTTGGAGATCAGCAGCGTCAGGTTCTGGTAGCCGGTGTTATTGGCCGCCAGCACCGTTAAATGGGTGAGTTCATCGCCGAACAGTTCGCTCTGAACGTTAAAATCCGCGCCGACGATCGGCTTGATCCCTGCGCCATGGCCCGCTCCGTAGAACTTCACCAGGCCGCACAGGTTAGTAAAATCGGTGATCGCCAGTGCAGGCATGCCAAGCGCGGCCGCCTTTTTCACCAGCGGCCCGGTTTTTGCCAACCCATCGATCATGGAGTAGTCGCTATGCACCCGCAGGTGCACGAAACGTGGTTCAGCCATCTTTAGATTCCGGTTTACTTATTCACGACACACGAATCAGGACGCAAGTCCCAGTGCACGTTTGACGGGAGCAAAGCTGCGTCGATGATGTTCGGTAGCGCCATATTGCGCCAGCGCTTCCAGATGGAAAGCGGTTGGATAGCCCTTATGCTGGGCAAAACCGTACTGCGGGAACACTTTATCCAGCTCGGTCATCTCGGCATCTCGCGTCACTTTAGCGAGAATAGACGCCGCGCTGATTTCCGCCACTCGGCTATCGCCTTTCACCACCGCCATGGATGGCATTGGCAGCGCCGGGCAGCGGTTGCCGTCGATCAGCACATATTCCGGCGGGATAGAGAGCCCGGCAACGGCACGCTGCATCGCCAACATGGTGGCATGCAGAATGTTCAGTTCGTCGATTTCATGCGGCTCCGCGCGGCCAAGGCTCCAGCACAGCGCTTTTTCTTTGATTTCGTCAAACAGCGCCAGGCGGCGTTTTTCGCTCAGCTTCTTGGAGTCGTTCAGGCCGACAATCGGGCGAGCAGGGTCGAGTATGACCGCCGCGGTCACCACCGCGCCAATCAGCGGGCCGCGACCGACTTCATCCACACCCGCCACTAAATGGGTGTGGGGATATTCAAATTCAATCATTGTGCAAGCTCCAGCACCGCATCTGCCGCCTGTTCATCCGCATTGCAGCGAATTTGCAGGTGCAGGTCGCGGAAGGTATCGTGTATCGCGTGGCTGGTCTTACCGTTTGCCAGCAACGGCTGCAACGCATCGGCTAGCGCCTGCGGCTGACACTCATCCTGCAGCAACTCTTTCACCAGCTCACGGCCGGCAAGCAGATTTGGCAGGGAAACGTAGTCGGTTTTCACCAGACGCTGAGCCAGCCAGAAGGTAAACGGCTTCATGCGATAGCCGACGACCATCGGACATTTTGCCAGCATACATTCTAGCGCCGCCGTCCCGGATGCCAGCAATGCGGCATCGCTGGCGATCATTGCTTCGCGCGCCATGCCGTCCAGCATATGCACGGAAAGGTCCGGTGCCACGTCGGCCTTGATACGCTCAAACTGCTCGCGACGTTTTGCATTCACCAGCGGCACCACCACTTCCAGGTCGGGGTACTGCTGACGCAACAGCTGTGCCGTTTTTAAAAAGTCTGCGCTGAGCATTTCCACTTCGGCACCGCGGCTGCCGGGTAACAGTGCCAGACAGTGCACGTCGTGGGCGATACCCAGCGTATCACGGGCGGCGCTTTTATCGGGGTCGAGCGGCATGGCATCTGCCATGGTATGACCGATAAAGCGGCACGGGACGTTAAATTTGTCATAAAACGCTTTTTCAAAAGGCAGAAATGCGAGCACCAGATCGGTAGCTCTGCCAATTTTGAAGACGCGTTTCTGTCGCCAGGCCCAGACGGACGGGCTGACGTAGTGGATAGTTTTAATGCCCTGTTTCTTAAGGTTGCCCTCAAGGGTGATATTGAAATCGGGGGCATCAATGCCGACAAAGACGTCGGGCTTGAGATCGGTAAAGCGTTTGGTCAGGTCAGCGCGAATGTGCAGCAGACGACGCAGTCGCCCCAGCACTTCAACGATGCCCATCACCGCCAGCTCTTCCATTTCGTACCAGGCTTCACAACCTTCAGCCTGCATACGCGGACCCGCAACGCCAACAAAACGGGCGTTGGGAACTCGCGCCTTGAGGGCGCGAATCAGACCTGCACCAAGAATATCGCCGGAGGTTTCTCCGGCGACCAGGGCAATCGTTAGCGGACGCTGCTCAATCATTAACGAATCAGGCCACGCGTAGAGCGGGCGAAGAAATCGCTGAATGGTTGAACTTCCGGGTACTGCTTCGCCAGTTCGGCGATTTCCGGTTTAGCTTCGTCCAACGTTTTGCCACTGCGGTACAACGCTTTATAGGCGTTGCGGATCGCGGTGATCGCTTCGCGGCTAAAGCCACGACGCTTCAGGCCTTCGATGTTGACGCCAAACGGCGTCGCGTGGTTGCCCTGAGCAATAACGTACGGTGGCACATCCTGAGCAACACCAGAACAGCCGCCGACCATCACGTGCGCACCAATAATGCAGAACTGGTGCACTGCGGTCATGCCGCCGATGATAACGAAATCATCCAGCGAGACGTGACCCGCGAGCGTCGCGTTATTGGCCAGGATGCAGCGGTTGCCTACGGTACAATCGTGCGCTACGTGAGCGTTGATCATCAGCAGGTTATCGCTGCCCACCTTCGTCAATCCGCCGCCCTGTTCTGTGCCACGATGAATGGTGACGCTTTCGCGGATGCGGTTGCGATCGCCAATTTCCACGCGAGTCGGTTCACCAGCATATTTCAGGTCCTGGTTAACTTCCCCGATAGAGGCGAACTGATAGATCTCATTATCACGACCAATAGTGGTATGGCCGTTAACAACAACGTGAGACTTCAGTACGGTGCCTTCGCCGATAACGCCGTTTGGCCCCACAATACAAAACGGACCAATGTGGGCGTTAGCGCCGATAACGGCACCGTCTTCCACAATGGCGGTAGGATGGATAAAGGCGGTTTTATCAATCACGGATCAGGCCTCCCGGCTACGCGCACACATCATCGTCGCTTCGCAAACTACTTTACCGTCTACCAGCGCAACGCCTTTAAAGCGAGTCAGGCCACGGCGAGTTTTCTCGAAGGTGACTTCCATAATCATCTGATCGCCAGGCACGACAGGACGCTTGAAGCGCGCTTCATCGATACCAGCAAAGTAGTACAGCTCGCCAGGCTCCAGTTTACCAACGCTTTTAAACGCCAGAATACCGGTTGCCTGAGCCATCGCTTCCAGAATCAGCACGCCCGGTAAAATCGGTTTGCCAGGGAAGTGGCCCTGGAAAAACGGCTCATTTACGGAAACATTTTTCACTGCGCGCAGAAAACGACCTTCTTCAAAATCCAGCACGCGGTCTACCAGTAAGAACGGGTAGCGGTGTGGCAGAAGTTCTAAAATCTCTTCAATGTGCAGAGTATGAGTGTCAGTAGTCAAAATACTCTTCCTGTCAAAATATACTAAGGGGCAATAATAACACGGCCTGCCGGATTACAAGAATGCCGACAGGCCGGAAAGTATCATGCGATACAGATGAAAATTAGTCTTGATTATCAAGCTTGCGTTCAACAGCTTTGAGACGCTTGCTCATTTCATCAATATTCATCACCAGCGCGGCAGTTTTGCGCCATGCCTTATTAGGCTGGAGCGGGATACCTGACGAGTAAACGCCAGGTTCGGTAATTGGACGCATAACCATGCCCATACCGGTTACTGTCACTTTGTCGCAGATTTCCATGTGACCGTTGATGACGCTGGCACCGCCAATCATGCAGTAACGGCCAATTTTCAGGCTGCCGGCCATAATAACACCGCCAGCAACCGCGGTATTGTCGCCAATCACCACGTTGTGCGCAATCTGGCACTGGTTATCAATGATAACACCGTTGCCGATCTGTGTATCATCCAGCGCACCGCGGTCGATCGTTGTACAGGCGCCGATCTCTACGCGATCGCCAATAATGACGCGACCAAGCTGAGGGATCTTCACCCAATTTCCACGATCGTTGGCGTAGCCAAAACCATCCGCGCCAATGACGGTGCTGGATTGGATCAGGCAATTCTCACCGATCTCGACTTCGTGGTAAATGGTGACGTTTGCCCACAGACGTGAACCTGCGCCAATTTTCGTTTTTTTACCAACGAAACACCCCGCCCCAATCACAACGTTATCACCGAGCACAACGTCAGACTCAATCACCGCATTCGGACCGATGGAGACGTTGTTACCGAGTACCGCAGACGGACTAATCACCGCGCTCGGAGCGATATCCTGTGCTGGCTGTGGCGTGGTATCTAAAATTTGAGCCATACGTGCGTAAGTCAGGTAGGGATTCTTCACTACCAACGCAGCGCCTTTGGCAAAAGGCAGTAATTCTTGCGTCAGGACAATCGCCGACGCTTCGCACGCAGACAGGTGATCACGGTACTTAGGATTAACCAGGAACGTGATATGGCCCGCTTTAGCGGATTGCATGGACGCGACAGCGGTGATGACGATATCGCCATCACCGTGTAATTCCGCATCCAACTGCTGAGCTAAGTCAGCCAGTCGAATTGAAGGCATTACTTATTTAACCTGTTTCAGTACATCAGCGGTGATGTCTTTTACATCGCTGCTGTTGAATGCAACGGCGTTAGCATCAACAACCAGGTCAATGCTCTGGCTTGCAGCAACGGATTTCACAGCAGTCTGGATACGAGTAACCAGTTTGCCACGTTCTTCGTTGGTGCGACGCTGACGGTCCTGTTCAAAGGACTGCGCTTTCTGAGAGAAAGTCTGACGCTGGGAAGTGATGTCTTTTTCCAGCTTGGTGCGATCGGCACCTGCTTTCATAGACTGCAGACGCTGCATTTTAGACTGCAGGTCACCTTCCATGCGCTGAAGTTCGCCAGCACGGCCTTTGAATTCGTTTTCCAGGGTGCTGGAAACGCCCGTTTTCTGTGCAACTTGCTGGAACAGGCTACCCATATTAACAATTGCAATTTTATCTGCTGCTTGAGCAGATGCAGCCATTGCTAAACCCAGACCTGCAGCGACTAACCACTTTTTCACAATAATACTCCTTACCATCCCATATGTACCCGAGGGTACTGTTCTTTTGGTGGCCGAAGCCACCTTGACGCTATCGCCTAATGCCAGCAAAACTACACTGAACCTGCATTCCTTTGCAAAGAGCAATTACCAGGTTTTACCAATGTTGAACTGGAACTGCTCGGATTTGTCTCCATCGTATTTCTTATACGGCTGGGCGTAGGAGAAGACCAACGGCCCTAATGGGGACATCCATTGTAATGCGATACCCGCGGACATACGGATATTGCTCGGATCGCTGTAGTCTGGAACGCCAGCAGACTTCATTGCTGCGGTATTCTGCCAGTTGGTATCCCACACGGTACCCGCATCCCAGAAGAATGAGGTACGCACCGAGTTCGCGTATTTATCGCTGATAAACGGCGTTGGGACGATCAGCTCAAGGCTGGCCACACCCATGGCGTTACCACCAACCGCATCGTCGGACTTACAGTAACCACCGCTCTGGTCACAGTTATCCAAGCCTGATGCACCATAATAGACCGCTTTTGGACCGATGGTGTTGGACTGGAAGCCACGCACGGTGCTTGAACCACCAGCATAAAAGTTCTCATAGAACGGCAGTTCTTTACCGCCTAAACCGTCACCGTAGCCCCACTTGGTACGACCCAGAACCACCCACTTATGATCTTCATCCAGCGGGAAGTAGGACGCTGTATCCAGCGTTACCTTATAGAACTCGTTATCGGAGCCTGGGATTGTAACCTTACCGTTCAGGTTGACGCGCGAACCGTCCGTTGGGAAGTAGCCGCGGTCAAGTCGGTTATAGGTCCAACCGTAGTTAAAGGTGAAATCGTTAGCACTGAAGCCGTTATCATCGCTGGTTTTACCCGCCGTCTGGCCGATAGAGTCCAGATAACGCCACATCGCCACCTGCGGTTCCATATTGGACAGGTCGTTGTGGACATAGCCCAGACCAGCACGCAGTGAGTTGTATTCGTTAATCGGGAAGCCCAGCGTACCGTCTACACCATAACTTTTGTTGGTATAGGACGACAGGTCAGCATCATCCGCTTTAAAGTCATTGTAGAAGACACGACCACCAAGGCTAACACCATCCACCGTAAAGTACGGGTTGGTCACAGAAAGCTCGGTATAGGTCTGGTAGTCGTTCTTGGTACCGTTGATACCGACGGAATAACCGGTACCTAACCAGTTATCCTGCTGAACGCCCGCCTGGAAGCTCACGCCGCTTTCCGTACCGTAGCCAATACCGAAGTTGAAGCTACCGGTGTTACGCTCTTTGACCTTGTAAACCACATCCACCTGATCCGGGCTGCCCGGTACGCGTTGGGTTTCAGTGTCGACGGTTTCGAAGTAGCCCAGACGGTTCAGACGATCTTTACCCTGGTCAACTAAATCACCGCCCAGCCACGCCCCTTCCATCTGGCGCATTTCGCGACGCAGAACGGAATCTTTTGACGTGTCGTTACCGACAAAGCGGATGTTACGCACGTAGAAGCGGTTACCTGCATCGACGTTGATGTGCAGCTTAACCGTTTTATCCGTGTCATTAATTTCAGGCTGAGACTGTACGCGTGGATACGCGTAGCCGTAGCGACCAAGAAGTTTCTTAATGTTATCTTCCATTTTGGTCACTTTCGCGCCGTTATAGAGTTCACCTGGCTCAATCTTAGTCAGGCTCTCAATTTCAGCCGAGTGCCCTGCCAGGTTACCCGTCACCTGTACGCCAGACAGTTTGTACTGGTCGCCTTCGGTGATGTTAACGGTGATGTAGATGCCTTTTTTATCCGGCGTCAGGCTCACCTGCGTGGAATCGATGTTGAAACGGGCGTAACCGCGATCCAGGTAGTAGCTGCGCAGGGTTTCAAGGTCACCCGCCAGCTTCTGTTTCTGGTATTTACGATCGCCGACCACGTTCCACCACGGCACTTCGTCACGCAGCTGGAAGGTTGAGATCAGATCTTCGGTGCTGAACGCATGGTTACCGACGATATTGATCTGTTGGATCTGGGCGGAAACCCCTTCCTGGAAGACCAGCTTCAGGTCGACACGGTTACGCGGCAGCGGCGTAACAACCGCCTTCACGCTCGCGCTATACTTACCGACGCTGTAGTAGAAATCTTCCAGTCCTTTTTCGATATCGGAGAGGGTTGTACGGTCGAGAGATTCGCCAACACGAACGCCAGAAGCTTCGAGGTTCTGTTTTAGCATGTCATCTTTCACCGACTTGTTGCCGGAGAAGGTGATGCTAGCAATTGTTGGGCGTTCTTTGACCTGCACCAGTAACACATCGCCGTCTCTCAGGACGCGAACGTCCTCAAAGTTGCCCGTAGCAAACAGGGCGCGAATGGTGTTACTGATATCATCATCAGAGACGGTATCGCCAGGACGTACTGGCATACTGAGAAGGGCCGCACCAACAGCGACACGCTGCAAGCCTTCGAAATGAATGTCCTTCACCACGAACCCGTCAGCACCGTACACGGTCGCGCTGCTAAACAGCAGCGACGCTATAAGCAACTTTTTCATCGCCATCGTTATTATGCGTTCTTCCTAACTAACTCTCTTACAACCGAGAGAAATCATTGAAAAGTGCAAGCCCCATTAACAGCATCAGCAGAATCGAGCCGATGCGGTAACTAAAGTCTTGAACTCGCTCGGATACCGGGCCGCCTTTCAGCTTCTCAATCGCTAAAAACAGCAAGTGTCCCCCATCTAAAACAGGGAGCGGGAACAGGTTGATTATGCCTAAATTCACGCTGATGAGTGCAAGAAACATCAGGTAGTAAATCAGCCCATACTCCGCAGACATCCCAGCCCCCTGGGCGATCGAAATCGGCCCACTGAGGTTGTTCAGTTTGACGTCACCGGTGATCAATTTTCCCAGCATACTGACGGTCAGCTTCATCAACTGCCCGGTTTTCTCCGTGGCTTCGACGATAGCGCTGAACGGCCCATACTGGCGCACTGTCTTATATTCCTCAGGCAGCGGGATAACTTTCGGTACTACCCCTGCGAACCCTTCCGCTTTTCCGTTACCGTGTTTTGTATCCGGTATCAGAGTTAAAGACAAGAGAGTCCCCTGCCTTTCGATCTCCAGCTGTAACGCTTTGCCTGGATTGTCGCGTACCAGCGTGACAAACGTCATCCATTGCGTCAGCGGTTGACCGTTGACTGTAACGATCCGATCCCCTGCTTGTAAACCGGCTTTACGCGCCGCAGAGTCAGATTGCACCTCTGCCAGCACTGGTTCAATCTGCGCGCCACGAGGGCGAATACCGAGCGAAGTCACCGGATCTTGTTTATCCGGCTCAAACGCCCAATGCCGCAGGTTGAGGATTTTATCCTGCCGCTGCTCGCTGCCGAAAGGGGAAACGGTGAGGGTGGTGCTTTCATCACCAATTTTCGCCACTAACGCCATACGTACAGCATCCCAATCAGGCGTTTCGATACCATCTACGGCTTTAAGTTCCGTGCCTGGTGCAATTTGTGCTTCTGCGGCGATGGAATTGGCGGTTATTTCACCAACTACTGGACGAATACCAGGGACACCGATGATGAACACCAGCCAGTAGGCGAAGATAGCAAAGAGGAAGTTGGCGATAGGGCCGGCGGCGATAACGGCGGCTCGCTGGCCCACCGTTTTGTTGTTGAACGCCATATGACGCATCTCAGGCGCCACTGCGTCAACGCGCTCGTCGAGCATTTTGACGTAACCGCCCAGCGGGATAAGGGCGATAACAAATTCAGTGCCGCGTTTATCAACGCGGCGCCAGAGCGCTTTACCAAAACCAATGGAAAAGCGCTCTACACGGATACCACAGCGCCGAGCAACCCAGAAGTGACCAAATTCATGTACGGTGATCAATACCCCTAGCGCGATAATAAACGCGGCAAGGTTCCAGAGAATGCTCAGCATAAGTCCATCCGTTAGATCGTCCTGAAAACCAGCAGCAGCAAGCAGGCGAACACCGGAACTGCCGCCGTCAGGCTGTCAATGCGGTCAAGTATCCCGCCGTGGCCAGGGATAAGATGCCCGCTATCTTTGATGCCAGCTTCACGTTTGAACATGCTCTCAGTGAGATCGCCCAATACTGAAGCCAGCGCTGCAACGATGGAACAGGTTAACAGCGTGGATGGGGCAACGTCCAGATTTGCCCACAGGCCATAGGCCCAGGAAATGATTGCCGCCGTCACCAGGCCGCCAAAGAAGCCTTGCCAGGTTTTGCCCGGAGAGACCTTCGGTGCCAGCTTATGTTTGCCAAAAAGCTTACCAAACATGTAGGCCCCGGAGTCAGCGCCCCATACCAGAATCATGACGTAAAGCAGCCACAGCGCGCCGCTGTAGTGGTTTTCATCATAATGCCAGGAGCGCAGCGCCAGCATTCCCCAGAAAAACGGGACAATCGTGACGATGCCGAAGACCAGTCGCAGTACCTTGGATTGACGCCAGATAGCAGCGGACCCAGGATAGGAAAGGACCAGCAGCAAGGCGACAACCCACCAAATCAGGGAGGCCCACAGCGAAGTTTCAACGACCGGCTGATGGATATTATGGTGATATTCCGGAATGAAGAAGAGCATCACCGCCAGCAACAGGCCACAGAGTACCGCCAGCCACACGCGCTGTGTCCGCGAGGTGAAACCGCTTAATTGCCCCCATTCCCATGCCGCCAGCATACAAACGACCAGCGTAACAATAGCGAAGCCGCCAGGCGGCAGCAAAAACAGGGCTGCAATAACAACCGGTATTAAAATCAATGCAGAAATCAGGCGATACTTCAGCAAAAGCTACCCCCATCAGGCCTTGTCGCCACCAGGCTCGGTGCCACCGAAACGTCGCTCTCGATTAGCGAAAGCATGCAGCGCACCTTCAAAGTCTTGTTCATCGAAATCGGGCCAAAGAACATCTGTAAAGTAAAGTTCAGCATAGGCAATTTGCCAGATAAGAAAGTTACTGATCCGATGTTCTCCCCCGGTCCTAATTACTAAATCTACGGGAGCCAGTTCATGCATGCAGATCTGCTGAGAAAGCAGTTCTTCACTAATTTGATCGGGGCGGAGCTCCCCTTCCTGAACCTGTTCGGCTAAGCGCTGAACTCCCTGAACAATATCCCATCGACCGCCATAATTAGCAGCAATGTTCAATGTTAGCCCCGTATTATTTTCCGTCAGCGCTTCCGCTTTACGAATTCGCTCCTGCAGGCGCGAATTAAACCGACGGGTATCGCCAATAATCCGCAGCCGAACATTATGGCGGTGCAGACTTTTCACTTCGCTGTCCAGTGCCCAAACGAACAGCTCCATCAACGCACTCACCTCTTGCTCAGGGCGATTCCAGTTTTCACTGCTGAATGCGTATAGCGTTAATGCCTCAATACCGTTGCTCGCCGCATAGGATACGGCTCGGCGCACGGATTTCGCCCCGGCTTTATGGCCAAAGGCGCGAATCTTACCTTGCTTTTTCGCCCAGCGACCATTGCCATCCATAATGATTGCCACATGGCGGCAACCGTGGGCTGGCTGACTCTCGCTGGTTGGTTGATTAGCAGACAACATAACGCGTTTTTAATCCATGAAAAGGGATGAGCGGTACCCCGGAATACAGCCATACACTTCATCCGTCAGGAAAACCTGAAGGATTTTACGTATCTTTGTCTCGCAAAAAAGCCGTGCTAAATCACGGCTCTCCCGACCCCGCAGCGAAAACACACTGAGATCGGGTGGCGCAGACTATATCACTGAAGCCAGACGCTAACAAATGCCGTGACGGGTTGTATGCTGATTCGGCTCTCATTACCTGACGAAATGTCTTGCCTGCGTCGCCGCCGCTTCACGCGCCATCGCATCGATAGCCAATACCGCGTCCACACTCTGCGGTTCGCCAGGATCAAGGCTATCCAATACTGCCATATTGACGTTCGCGATATCGGTAAAGCGGATTTGCCCGTCAAGGAAGGCCGCCACAGAGACTTCGTTCGCGGCATTCAGCGCGGTGGTTGCCGCCTGACCTTGTTCAAAAGCCTCCATCGCCAGCTTCAGACAAGGGTAACGAGCATAATCCGGCTCGGAGAAGCTTAGCGCGCCCATCTTGCAGAAATCTAACGGCTTCGCGCCAGAAACCACGCGATGGGGCCAGGCCATAGTATTGGCAATTGGCGTACGCATATCGGGCTCACCCAGCTGTGCCAGTACACTACCGTCCTGGTAACGCACCATCGAGTGAATCACCGACTGAGGATGAATCAGCACTTCCATCTGCTTCGCTGAAGCATTAAACAGCCAGCGGGCTTCGATGTATTCCAGACCTTTATTCATCATAGTGGCCGAGTCGACGGAAATTTTACGTCCCATCGACCAGTTCGGATGACGACAAGCCTGATCCGGCGTCATTGCGCCGAGCTCACTGATTGGCGTCTCACGGAACGGGCCACCTGACCCGGTAAGCAGAATGGATGACACCCCATGCTGCTCAAGGTCAGCGTACCCTAAGTCGGACTGAAAGCTTTGCGGTAAACTCTGAAAGATAGCGTTATGTTCACTGTCGACCGGCAGTAACTGCGCATTATGCTGTTTTACCGCCTCGAGGAATAACCGCCCACAGGTCACCAACGACTCTTTATTCGCCAGCAGAATGCTTTTGCCTGCACGGATAGCCGACAGCGTCGGCAGCAGACCGGCCGCCCCCACGATGGCCGCCATCACCTGATTGACCTCGTCCAGCGCTGCCACATCGCACGCTGCCTGCTGTCCACAGAGCACTTCCGTACGGCTGCCGTGTTCACGCAGCGCCGTCCTCACCGCATCGGCGCTCTTTGCGTCATCCATCACCGCATAGCGAGGCGTGAACTCCAGACACTGTTCAACCATCCGCTCGACGTTTTTACCTGCCACCAGCGCAGTTACCGCAAAACGTTCACGGTTGTGACGCACCACGTCCAGCGTGTTGCAACCAATAGAGCCCGTTGAGCCCAGGACAGTTAATTGCTTCATGAGATATTCCGGATAGTTCAAAAGCAAAACGCCGCCAGCAAAGCAATAATGCTTCCTGTACGGCGTTCATCGCACAACTTACACAGCTTAGAACTGCATCAGTTCCGCTTCTTTCTCAGCCAGCGCCGCTTCAATTTTCTTGATAGCAACGTCAGTCAGTTTTTGTACGT
This sequence comes from uncultured Kluyvera sp., assembly GCF_902485085.1. Classification (NCBI taxonomy): domain Bacteria; kingdom Pseudomonadati; phylum Pseudomonadota; class Gammaproteobacteria; order Enterobacterales; family Enterobacteriaceae; genus Kluyvera; species uncultured Kluyvera sp. The sequence goes on along the minus strand of NZ_CABTJS010000187.1, from coordinate 2,971 downwards.
CTTCCTGAGAACGGCGATCGTCATCTTCGCTGATCTCTTTGTCTTTCAGCAGCGCCTTCACTTTATCGTTCGCATCACGACGAACGTTACGCACGGAAACGCGCGCCTGTTCAGCTTCGCCACGGACGATTTTGGTCAGATCTTTACGACGTTCTTCGGTCAGCGGAGGCAGCGGAACGCGAATGTCGGTACCCGCAGAGCTTGGGTTCAGACCGAGGTCAGACGCCATAATCGCTTTCTCAACGGCCGGGCCCATAGAGCGGTCGAATACGTTGATTTTCAGAGTACGGGTATCTTCTACGGTGACGCTTGCCAGCTGACGCAGTGGCGTAGCGGTGCCGTAATACTCAACGACGATGCCGTCCAGCAGGCTAGGAGAAGCACGACCCGTGCGAATTTTGCTGATTTGGTTTTTGAATGCTTCTACACATTTGTCCATGCGTACTTCAGCATCTTTTCTGATATCGCTAATCACGTTACGAATCCTTGAAAACTAGTCTCAGTCGACCAGACGATGGCACATTGCTATGAATGCGCTAAGTATAGTCTCGTTTAAATCATGCCACAGAATATCTCAATTCTGCCGGATAAACGCGAATCTTACCCGGAAATGGCCGCAACGGAAATTATTCCGTAATTAAAGTGCCTTCTTTTTCGCCCATCACCACGCGACGCAGTGCGCCTGGTTTATTCATATTGAATACGCGAATTGGCAATTTGTGGTCACGAGCCAGCGTAAAGGCAGCCAGATCCATGACTTTCAGTTCTTTATCCAGCACTTCGGTGTAGGTCAGCTGCTCGTACATGGTGGCAGTCGGATCTTTTGCTGGGTCAGCGGTGAACACACCGTCAACTTTGGTGGCTTTCAGTACCACGTCGGCTTCGATTTCGATGCCGCGCAGGCAGGCTGCAGAATCGGTGGTAAAGAACGGGTTGCCGGTACCGGCGGACAGAATCACGACGCGGTTGTTACGCAGCAGGCTGATAGCCTCTGCCCAGCTGTAGTTGTCGCAAACGCCGTTCAGCGGAATCGCTGACATCAGGCGGGCGTTCACATAGGCGCGATGCAGTGCGTCACGCATTGCCAGGCCGTTCATTACCGTTGCCAGCATGCCCATGTGGTCGCCCACAACGCGGTTCATACCCGCTTTTGCCAGACCCGCACCACGGAACAGGTTGCCACCACCAATGACGACACCCACCTGGATGCCCAGCTCAACAAGTTCTTTAATCTCTTGCGCCATACGGTCAAGAATACTTGCGTCAATACCGAAGCCTTCAGTCCCCTGCAATGCTTCACCGCTAAGCTTGAGCAGAATACGTTTGTAGACAGGTTTTGCGTTGGTAGCCATTTTCTTTCCTGGAGTGTCACGATTGGGATGGTAAAAATTCAGGTGACATCATGCGTTCCATGCCAGTGCATCCCTATAGGAGCAGGCTGATTCTCACATGACGATTTTGTGCATTAACCCTTAGTGCACAAAAGAGAGCCGCCCTCAGGCGGCTCCTTTACAGCAATTAAGACTGCTTGGACATTGCAGCAACTTCTGCTGCGAAGTCAGTCTCAACTTTCTCGATGCCTTCGCCCACTTCGAAGCGGATGAAGCCAGTCACGTCAGCGTTGTGCTCTTTCAGCAGCTGGCCAACAGACTTGCTTGGATCCATAACGAATGGCTGGCCAGTCAGAGAAACTTCGCCGGTGAATTTCTTCATGCGGCCTTCAACCATTTTCTCTGCGATTTCTTTTGGCTTACCAGACTGCATCGCGATGTCCAGCTGTACCTGGTATTCTTTCTCTACCACTTCAGCGGATACGTCTTCTGGTTTAACGAATTCTGGCTTGCTTGCAGCAACGTGCATTGCCAGCTGTTTAACCAGCTCTTCGTCAGCGCCAGTAGCAGCAACCAGAACACCGATGCGAGCACCATGCTGGTAGTTGCCCAGAACTTCGCCTTCCAGGGAAGCCACGCGACGGATGTTGATGTTCTCACCGATTTTAGCAACCAGCGCAACGCGTTCTTCTTCGAACTGTGCTTTCAGAACGTCAACGTCGGTGATGTTACCAGCAACAGCTGCGTCCAGAACTTTGTCAGCAAATGCCTGGAAACCGGAGTCTTTAGCAACGAAGTCAGTCTGGCAGTTAACTTCCAGAATGAAGGCGATGTTGCCATTGATTTTGGTTTTGATCACGCCGTCAGCAGCAACGTTGCCTGCTTTTTTCGCTGCTTTGATAGCACCGGATTTACGCATGTTTTCGATTGCCAGCTCGATGTCGCCATTAGCTTCAGTCAGGGCTTTTTTGCAATCCATCATGCCTGCGCCAGTACGCTCACGCAGCTCTTTTACCAGGGAAGCGGTAATTTCAGCCATTCTAAAATCCTCGGAAGATTTGATCTGCCCGGCGATAAACCGCACAGATTTAAAAGTGAAAAAGGGGGCCATAAACAGGCCCCCTAACCAAACGTGTTACTACCTGGTTTATAAGGGCTCTTTCGAGCGTGCCTTATTACTCAGCTTCTACGAAGCTTTCTTCCGCCTGGGAAGCCAGATCAGAAGAACGGCCTTCACGAACGGTAGCAGCAACTGCGCTCAGGTACAGGGTCACAGCACGGATTGCATCGTCGTTACCAGGGATAACGAAATCAACGCCATCTGGATCAGAGTTGGTATCAACGATAGAGAATACTGGGATACCCAGGTTGTTCGCTTCTTTGATAGCAATGTGTTCATGGTCAGCATCGATAACGAACAGTGCGTCCGGCAGGCCGCCCATGTCTTTAATACCGCCCAGGCTGTTTTCCAGTTTCGCCAGCTCACGAGTACGCATCAGCGCTTCTTTCTTGGTCAGCTTGTCGAAAGTACCGTCCTGAGACTGAGTTTCCAGATCTTTCAGACGTTTGATGGACTGACGAACGGTTTTCCAGTTAGTCAGCATACCGCCCAGCCAGCGATGGTTCACGAAGAACTGGTC
>NZ_CABTJS010000186.1:0-10371 GCF_902485085.1 uncultured Kluyvera sp. | reverse complement strand
TATGCCTGTACTACTCCGCGTGAAGCAGAAGAAGCCGCTTCAAAAATCGGCGCTGGCCCGTGGGTAGTGAAATGTCAGGTTCACGCTGGTGGCCGCGGTAAAGCGGGCGGTGTGAAGGTCGTAAACTCTAAAGAAGACATTCGCGCTTTTGCAGAGCATTGGCTGGGTAAACGCCTGGTAACGTACCAGACGGATGCACACGGCCAGCCGGTTAACCAGATTCTGGTTGAAGCCGCGACCGACATCGGTAAAGAACTGTATCTGGGCGCGGTTGTTGACCGTAGCTCCCGTCGCGTGGTCTTCATGGCCTCTACCGAAGGCGGCGTAGAAATTGAAAAAGTAGCGGAAGAAACCCCGCACCTGATCCACAAAGTAGCGCTGGATCCGCTGGCAGGTCCAATGCCTTACCAGGGTCGCGAACTGGCGTTCAAACTGGGTCTGGAAGGTAAACAGGTTCAGCAGTTCACTAAGATCTTTATGGGTCTGGCGACCATTTTCCTCGAGCGCGACCTGGCGCTTATCGAAATCAACCCGCTGGTTGTGACCAAGCAGGGTGACCTTATCTGCCTCGACGGCAAACTGGGTGCTGACGGCAACGCGCTGTTCCGTCAGGCTGACCTGCGCGAAATGCGCGACCAGTCTCAGGAAGACCCGCGTGAAGCGCAGGCTGCACAGTGGGAACTGAACTACGTTGCGCTTGATGGCAACATCGGTTGCATGGTTAACGGTGCGGGCCTGGCAATGGGCACCATGGACATCGTTAAACTGCACGGCGGCGAACCAGCGAACTTCCTGGACGTTGGCGGCGGCGCAACCAAAGAGCGCGTGACCGAAGCGTTCAAAATCATCCTCTCTGATGACAATGTTAAAGCCGTTCTGGTTAACATCTTCGGCGGTATCGTACGTTGCGACCTGATCGCTGACGGTATCATCGGCGCGGTAGCAGAAGTGGGCGTTAACGTCCCGGTGGTTGTTCGTCTGGAAGGCAACAACGCGGAACTCGGCGCGAAGAAACTGGCTGACAGCGGCCTGAATATTATTGCAGCGAAAAGTCTGACGGACGCAGCACAGCAGGTTGTTGCCGCAGTGGAGGGGAAATAATGTCCATTTTAATCGATAAAAACACCAAGGTTATCTGCCAGGGCTTCACCGGTAGCCAGGGTTCTTTCCACTCTGAACAAGCGATTGCTTACGGTACGCAGATGGTTGGCGGCGTAACCCCAGGCAAAGGCGGCACTACTCACCTGGGTCTGCCGGTGTTCAACACCGTGCGTGAAGCTGTAGAAGCGACGGGCGCAACCGCAACCGTTATCTACGTTCCAGCACCGTTCTGCAAAGACTCCATTCTGGAAGCTATCGATGCAGGCATTAAGCTTATCATCACCATCACCGAAGGCATCCCTACGCTGGATATGCTGACCGTGAAGGTGAAACTGGACGAAGCCGGCGTGCGCATGATTGGCCCGAACTGCCCAGGCGTTATCACTCCAGGCGAATGCAAAATCGGCATCATGCCGGGTCACATTCATAAACCAGGTAAAGTGGGTATCGTCTCCCGTTCCGGCACCCTGACTTACGAAGCGGTTAAACAGACCACTGACTACGGTTTCGGCCAGTCCACCTGTGTGGGCATCGGCGGTGACCCGATCCCAGGCTCTAACTTCATCGACATCCTGAAGCTGTTCCAGGAAGATCCGCAGACCGAAGCGATTGTTATGATCGGTGAAATCGGCGGTAGCGCAGAAGAAGAAGCAGCCGCTTATATCAAAGATCACGTGACCAAGCCGGTTGTTGGCTACATCGCGGGTGTTACCGCGCCGAAAGGCAAGCGTATGGGCCACGCTGGTGCCATCATTGCCGGTGGTAAAGGTACCGCTGATGAGAAATTCGCTGCACTGGAAGCCGCTGGCGTGAAGACCGTTCGCAGCCTGGCTGACATCGGTGAAGCGCTGAAGTCCGTCATTAAGTAATCCTCTCTGCTCCCTCACCGAATTCCCGCTGCATACAGGGAAAAGAGGGAGCCTTATATGTCTAGTTTCGACATGGTTGGCCGCCCCTGGGTGGCCTTTTTTTATCATGTTCTCCCGCCCTGAATGTTGCGCCGTTGATTTTATCTGCCATCGTCTTTATTGCTCGTTTTTTGCGCAAGCAATAGCGAGGAAAAATTATTCGTCAACAGTGGAAATCCGTTTAGATAGCGGTAAATGTTAATTTATTAATATTTAAAGTAAATGAAATGTTATTTGCGTCATGCTGCAATGTTTGATGTGGAAAAAAATGACGGACGGTCTACTTTGAACTATACGGGCGATTTTACGTTATTCAGGTTTCTCGAGGTTAAATTCAATTACCTCTAAGTCCAATTTCACTTCAATTGATAACCATCAAAGTCAAATCTAAAACACATTGTTAACATTTTGTTCATCATAATATTCAATTAAAAACATAATTAACAATCTCGCGTTAAGTTGATTTAAATCAATATGTAATCTCTGGCTATAAGCGACTAAAACGGCTAAATTGTTGTGGATCAAATTGGCCTAAAACAGTGTGATTCGCTATAAATTGATCACCGTCGAAAAACGTAAAACTTCTCCAATAAAAACCTGTTTATTGTAAGGGTTTTACAGCGTAATATATTTTAGGGATCAATTGAGTTTTTTATTAACACGTTTGTAACTTTCACTTATTGCTGTTTCCGCTGTTCACCAAGGGGCGGCAGTAGGGAAGGGGACAAATCAATTTGTATTGGGGCATGTGTTTGAATCCCGGTCTACGGGTTCATTCTCGGAGTCTTCATGCGATGAGCAAGGAGTCATGATGTTAGATATAGTCGAACTGTCGCGCTTACAGTTTGCCTTGACCGCGATGTACCACTTCCTGTTTGTTCCGCTAACGCTCGGTATGGCGTTCCTGCTGGCAATCATGGAAACGGTCTACGTCCTTTCCGGCAAACAGATTTATAAAGATATGACCAAGTTCTGGGGCAAGTTGTTTGGTATCAACTTTGCGCTGGGTGTGGCTACCGGTCTGACCATGGAGTTCCAGTTCGGGACTAACTGGTCGTACTATTCCCACTACGTGGGCGATATTTTCGGTGCGCCGCTGGCCATCGAAGGTCTGATGGCCTTCTTCCTCGAATCTACCTTTGTAGGTCTGTTCTTCTTCGGTTGGGATCGTCTGGGTAAAGTCCAGCACATGGCGGTGACCTGGCTGGTAGCTCTGGGCTCCAACCTGTCAGCACTGTGGATCCTCGTCGCGAACGGCTGGATGCAAAACCCGATTGCGTCGGATTTCAACTTCGAAACCATGCGTATGGAAATGGTCAGCTTCTCTGAGCTGGTCCTGAACCCGGTCGCACAGGTGAAATTCGTCCATACCGTGGCATCTGGCTACGTCTGCGGCGCGATGTTCGTCCTCGGCATCAGCTCCTACTATATGCTGCGCGGTCGTGACTTCGCCTTCGCTAAGCGTTCCTTTGCGATTGCAGCCAGCTTCGGCATGGCGGCTATCCTCTCCGTTATCGTTCTGGGTGATGAGTCCGGTTACGAAATGGGTGACGTTCAGAAAACCAAACTGGCTGCGATTGAAGCCGAATGGGAAACGCAGCCGGCACCGGCCGCCTTTACTCTGTTTGGTATTCCTGACCAGGATGCGCAGGAAAACCACTTCGCCATTCAAATTCCTTACGCGCTGGGCATCATCGCGACCCGCTCTGTTGATAAACAGGTTACCGGTCTGAAAGATCTGATGGTTCAGCACGAAGAACGTATCCGTAACGGTATGAAGGCTTACTCGCTGCTCGAACAGCTGCGTGGCGGCTCTACTGACCAGGCCGTTCGCGATCAGTTTAACAACGTGAAGAAAGACCTGGGCTACGGCCTGCTGCTGAAGCGCTATACGCCAAACGTATCTGATGCGACCGAAGCGCAAATTCAGATGGCAACCAAAGATTCTATCCCACGCGTTGCGCCGCTGTACTTCGCGTTCCGTATCATGGTGGGCTGCGGCATCCTGATGCTGCTGATTATCGCTACCTCCTTCTGGACGGTTATTCGTAACAAAATCGGCGAGAAAAAATGGCTGCTGCGCACCGCGCTGTATGCGATTCCGCTGCCATGGATTGCTATCGAATCCGGCTGGTTTGTAGCGGAATACGGCCGTCAACCGTGGGCGATTGGTGAGGTGCTGCCAACGGCAGTGGCTAACTCCAGCCTGACCGCGGGCGACCTGATCTTCTCGATGTTGCTGATTTGCGGCCTGTACACCCTGTTCCTCGTGGCGGAGCTGTACCTGATGTTCAAATTTGCTCGCCGTGGACCTAGCAGCCTGAAAACCGGTCGTTACCACTATGAGCAGCCTACCGCTCAGCCGGCACGCTAAGACAGGAGTCGTCAAATGATCGATTATGAAGTATTGCGTTTTATCTGGTGGCTACTGATTGGCATTCTGCTGATTGGTTTTGCCGTCGCCGATGGCTTCGACATGGGGGTGGGCATGCTCACCCGTTTCCTCGGTCGTAACGACACCGAGCGTCGAATCATGATTAACTCCATCGCTCCGCACTGGGACGGTAACCAGGTGTGGCTCATCACCGCCGGTGGCGCACTGTTCGCCGCATGGCCTATGGTGTATGCCGCTGCCTTCTCCGGCTTCTATGTGGCGATGATCCTGGTGCTGGCATCCTTGTTCTTCCGTCCGGTCGGTTTTGACTACCGTTCTAAGATTGAAGACACCCGCTGGCGCAACATGTGGGACTGGGGCATCTTCATCGGTAGCTTTGTGCCGCCGCTGGTGATTGGCGTTGCGTTCGGTAACCTGCTGCAGGGCGTACCGTTCCACGTCGATGAATATATGCGCCTGTACTACACCGGTAACTTCTTCCAGCTGCTGAACCCGTTTGGTCTGCTGGCAGGTATTGTCAGCGTCGCGATGATCCTGACTCAGGGCGCGACCTACCTGCAGATGCGTACCGTGGGCGAACTGCACCTGCGCACCCGCAACGTCTCTATGGTGACGGCGCTGGTCACTCTGGTGTGCTTCGCTCTGGCAGGCGTCTGGGTTTACTACGGCATCGATGGCTACGTGGTGAAATCGGTTCTGGATCACTCCGGCCCGTCTAACCCACTGACCAAAGAAGTGGCGCGTGAAGCCGGTGCATGGATGGTGAACTTCAACAACATGCCAGCGCTGTGGGCGATTCCTGCTCTGGGCGTGGTACTGCCGCTGCTGACTATCCTGACCACTAAGGCGGATAAAGGCGCGTGGGCGTTCCTGTTCTCTTCGCTGACGCTGGCGTGCATCATCCTGACCGCCGGTATTGCCATGTTCCCGTTCATTATGCCTTCCAGCACAATGATGAGCGCGAGCCTGACGATGTGGGATGCGACATCCAGCCAGATGACGCTGAACCTGATGACCTACGTAGCCGCTGTCTTCGTACCGATTATTCTGGCCTACACCACCTGGTGTTACTGGAAAATGTTCGGTCGTATTACGAAAGAAGACATCGAACGTAACACCCACTCTCTGTACTAAGTAAGGAGCTGAATATGTGGTATTTCGCATGGATTTTGGGAACGCTTCTTGCCTGTGCATTCGGCGTTATCACCGCGCTGGCGTTAGAGCACGTCGAAGCGACCAAAGCGGGTGAAGAAAAGCACTGATGAAAAATGTTATCGCAATGTTGTACGCGATAATGGATAAGCGCCCCTTGCGGGCGCTTTCCCTTGTGATGGCCTTGCTGCTGGCAGGCTGCATTTTCTGGGACCCGACGCGCTTTGCGGCGAAGACCAGTGAACTGGAAATCTGGCATGGTTTCCTGTTGATGTGGTCAGTGTGCGCGGGGGTGATCCATGGGGTAGGGTTCCGCCTACGCACGGTTCACTGGCAGGGGATTTTTTGTCCGCTTATCGCCGATCTGGTACTGCTGGCTGGTTTGATTTTCTTCTTCTATCGTTGAAAATTATCGCCTGATGATAATGGGCTTGCATAAGCCCATAAAAATTTACTCTCCGTTTACTTCCCCCCATTCCAAACCATCTTTCCCGCGCGTATAGTAGCGAAGTTCAAAAACCCAAAAATTTTTTGCATTACTGGGATGTAAAGTGAATACAACGCTGTTTCGATGGCCGGTTCGGGTCTATTACGAAGATACCGATGCTGGTGGTGTGGTTTACCATGCCAGCTATGTCGCTTTCTATGAAAGAGCACGCACAGAGATGCTGCGTCACCATCACTTCAGTCAGCAGGTGCTGTTGGCTGAGCGGGTGGCCTTTGTCGTGCGTAAAATGACGCTGGAGTATTTTGCGGCTGCCCGACTCGACGATATGCTCGAAGTCCAGACAGAAATTACATCAATGCGTGGTACCTCCATGGTATTCACGCAGCGAATAGTCAACGCTGAGAATAAGGTTCTGAATGAAGCAGAAGTCCTGATTGTCTGTGTTGATCCACTCATCATGAAGCCTCGTGCGCTTCCCAAGTCTATTGTCGCGGAGTTTAAGCAGTGACTGACATGAACATCCTTGATTTGTTCCTGAAGGCTAGCCTTCTGGTTAAACTTATCATGTTGATTTTGATTGGTTTTTCAATCGCCTCCTGGGCCATCATTATCCAGAGAACGCGCATCCTTAACGCGGCAACTCGCGAGGCTGAAGCGTTTGAAGATAAGTTCTGGTCCGGCATCGAGCTGTCCCGCCTGTATCAGGAGAGCCAGGGACGTCGTGAAAACCTCGCGGGATCGGAACAGATCTTCTACAGCGGCTTTAAAGAGTTTGCGCGCTTACACCGTGCGAACAGCCATGCGCCGGAAGCGATTGTGGAAGGGGCCTCGCGTGCGATGCGTATTTCCATGAACCGTGAACTGGAAACGCTGGAAACGCATATTCCGTTCCTCGGTACCGTAGGTTCTATCAGCCCGTATATTGGTCTGTTTGGTACCGTCTGGGGGATCATGCACGCCTTTATCGCGCTGGGCGCGGTAAAACAGGCTACGCTGCAGATGGTTGCGCCAGGGATCGCGGAAGCGCTGATCGCCACCGCTATCGGTCTGTTTGCGGCAATTCCAGCGGTTATGGCGTACAACCGTCTGAACCAACGCGTGAACAAACTGGAACTGAACTACGACAACTTTATGGAAGAGTTCACCGCCATTCTGCACCGTCAGGCCTTTACCGTCAGCGAGAGCAACAAGGGGTAAGCCATGGCCAGAGCACGTGGACGCGGGCGTCGCGAACTGAAGTCCGAAATTAACATCGTTCCGCTGCTGGATGTGTTGTTGGTGCTGCTGCTGATCTTTATGGCGACAGCGCCGATCATTACGCAGAGCGTGGAAGTGGATCTCCCTGATGCAACTGAATCTCAGGCGGTAAGCAGCAATGATGAGCCGCCAGTCATCGTTGAAGTGTCCGGTGTCGGACAATACAGCGTGAACGTCGGTCAGGAGAAGATGCCGCAACTGCCACCTGAACAGGTTGTTGCAGAAGCGCAGCGCCGGTTACAGGCGAATCCGAAAACGGTCTTCTTAATTGGGGGCGCGAAAGACGTGCCTTACGATGAAATAATTAAAGCGCTTAACCTGTTACACAGCGCAGGGGTGAAATCGGTCGGGTTAATGACCCAGCCAATTTAACCAGCAAGATGCCGCACACACGCGGAAGGTACGGGCCGGGAACGGCCTGTTCTTTGCGTTGTAGAGTAACGGGTGAACAGTTTTTGGGAACCGAGAGTGTCAAAGGCAACCGAACAAAACGACAAGCTTAAACGAGCGATAATTATTTCAGCAGTGCTGCACGTCATTTTGTTTGCGGCGCTGATCTGGAGCTCGTTTGATGAACATATAGAGGCTTCTGCGGGCGGCGGTGGCGGTTCGTCCATCGACGCCGTCATGGTCGATCCCGGCGCGGTCGTTGAGAACTATAATCGTCAACAGCAGCAGCAATCCAGCTCGAAACGTGCGCAAGAGCAACGTGAAAAGCAGGCTCAGCAGCAGGCTGAAGAGTTACGTGAGAAACAGGCTGCTGAACAGGAACGCTTAAAAGCGCTGGAGAAAGAGCGTTTGCAGGCGCAGCAAGCGGCTAAAGAAGCTCAGGAACAGCAGAAGCAGGCTGAAGAAGCTGCCGCGAAAGCAGCAGCTGATGCAAAAGCGAAGGCAGATGCCCAGGCGAAAGCCGCGGCTGATGCGGCGGTGAAAGCGGCCGCTGATGCGAAAGCAAAAGCTGATGCTCAGGCTAAAGTTGCGGCGGAAGCAGCGAAGAAAGCCGCTGCCGATGCGCAGAAAAAAGCAGAAGCGGAAGCGGCGAAAGCTGCAGCCGATGCTAAAAAGGTAGCTGAAGCTGCCGCCGCGAAAGCGGCTGCGGATGCCGAGAAGAAAGCGGCAGCCGAAGCAGCGAAGAAAGCTGCAGCTGAAAAAGCCGCGGAAGAAAAAGCTGCCGCTGCCGCCGAGAAGGCTGCAGCTGCCGCTGAAAAAGCCGCTGCCGATAAGGCCGCCGCTGCTGCTAAAGCGGCTGCAGATAAGAAAGCTGCTGCGGCTGAAAAAGCCGCTGCGGACAAGAAAGCAGCAGCTGAAAAAGCGGCCGCCGCGAAAAAAGCTGCTGCTGAGAAAGCCGCTGCTTCTTCCGGCGTAGATGACCTGCTGGGCGACCTTAGCTCTGGTAAGAATGCACCGAAAACCGGCGGCGGAGCGAAAGGTAACAATGCTTCCGCAGCGGGGAGTGGTAATACTAAAAATAATGGCGCGTCAGGCGCGGATATCAGCAACTATGCTGGGCAGATTAAATCTGCCATTGAGAGCAAGTTCTACGACGCATCATCCTATGCAGGCAAAACCTGTACGTTGCGTATAAAACTCGCCTCAGATGGCCTGTTGCTGGACATTCAGTCTGAGGGTGGCGATCCCGCACTTTGTCAGGCCGCACTTGCTGCAGCCCGTCAGGCGAAGATTCCAAAACCACCGAGCCAGGCAGTATATGAAGTGTTTAAAAATGCACCACTGGACTTCAAGCCGTAAGCATAATTTTCCCCGCTCCGGCGGGGGAAAACTATCTTCGGGCGCCGGTGGGTTTTGGTAGTTTTGTGTATTTTAGTTTGTTAACATTCTGCTAAATTATCGTGGGCTTTCCGCCTGGATAAGGGAGAAATGATGAAGCAGGCATTACGAGTAGCATTTGGTTTTCTGATGCTGTGGGCAGCGGTGCTGCACGCAGAAGTACGTATCGAGATCACCCAGGGGGTGGACTCGGCACGCCCAATTGGCGTCGTACCTTTCCAGTGGGCGGGGCAAGGTGCTGCGCCTGAAGATATCGGCGGTATCGTGGGCGCTGACCTGCGTAACAGCGGGAAATTTAACCCATTAGATCGTTCTCGTCTGCCGCAGCAGCCGGGTAGCGCTCAGGAAGTTCAGCCGGCCGCATGGTCTGCGCTGGGTATTGATGCTGTCGTTGTAGGGCAAGTGAGCCCTAACGCTGACGGCAGCTATAATGTTTCTTATCAGCTGGTTGATACCGGCGGTGCCCCAGGTACCGTGCTGGCGCAGAACACCTACAAAGTTAACAAGCAGTGGCTGCGTTATGCTGGTCACACTGCCAGTGACGAAGTGTTCGAAAAGCTGACGGGCATCAAGGGCGCATTCCGTACCCGTATTGCTTACGTTGTTCAGACCAACGGCGGTCAGTTCCCGTATGAACTGCGTGTTTCTGACTACGATGGCTATAACCAGTTTGTGGTTCACCGTTCTCCGCAGCCTCTGATGTCTCCAGCATGGTCTCCGGACGGTTCGAAAGTGGCTTATGTGACCTTCGAAAGCGGCCGCTCAGCGCTGGTGGTGCAGACTCTGGCTAACGGCGCAGTGCGTCAGATTGCCTCGTTCCCGCAGCACAACGGTGCACCGGCGTTCTCGCCTGATGGTTCTAAACTGGCGTTCGCATTGTCGAAAACCGGTAGCCTGAACCTGTACGTGATGGACCTGGGCTCTGGCCAGATTCATCAGGTAACCAACGGTCGCAGCAACAACACGGAACCAACCTGGTTCCCGGACAGTCAGAACCTGGCCTTCACTTCTGACCAGGCCGGTCGTCCACAGGTGTATAAAGTTAATGTTAACGGCGGTGCTCCGCAGCGTATTACCTGGGAAGGTTCACAGAACCAGGATGCTGACGTCAGCAGCGACGGCAAGTTTATGGTAATGGTCAGCTCGGCTAACGGCCAGCAGCACATTGCTAAGCAGGATCTGGTAGCGGGTGGCGTACAAGTACTGTCGTCAACGTTCCTGGACGAAACGCCAAGTCTGGCACCTAACGGCACTATGGTAATCTACAGCTCTTCTCAGGGGATGGGATCCGTGCTGAATTTGGTTTCTACAGATGGGCGTTT